>NZ_JRJY01000065.1:0-233 GCF_000801015.1 Aeromonas sp. ZOR0001
ACTACCATGCGGCCATTCCAATCATGGCCGCTTGTTTTATCGATCTTCCTGACGCATTCGCCCCTGTATTCGTCACCATTTGTGTAAAAAGCAGAGAATTCCATGTCATCCATCAGCTCAGTTATCAAATCCATTCAGGACATCATGCGCAAGGACGCCGGTATTGACGGTGATGCCCAGCGCCTTGGTCAGCTCTCCTGGCTGCTGTTTTTGAAAGTGTTCGACGCCCAGGA
>NZ_JRJY01000145.1:0-3381 GCF_000801015.1 Aeromonas sp. ZOR0001
GATGCCAACGGCAACAAACTAAGAGGTGATGGCACGGTCGATGATCGCCAGCAAGTGCTTACCGATGAGCAGGAGCGGGCGCTGCTCAACAACGGTTTTCGCCAACAGGGGCAACCATAATGCGATATCTGTTACTACTCCTCCTGCTCGGCCTCACTGGCTGCGCCACGGTCGACACCCCGCCGCTTTACCATCAGATGGATAAGGCAGATGTTCAACTGGCCAATCAGGCCCTTGCCAAGGCGCTGGAAACCCGCACCAAAGGGCAGAGCCTCACCTGGTTCAATCCAGCCAACCGTCACTCGGGTAGCGTCACCCCGCTACGCACCTTCCGCCATAACAGCGGGGAGTGGTGTCGCGACTATCGCGAGCAACTCTATATCGGCAAGGCCAGCCAGCAGTGGCAGGATACCGCCTGTCGCAATCAGGAAGGGCGCTGGCGGCCATTGCGAACTTAGTGAATGCCACGGGGTAAACGAAAGGGGGTAGCAGCGCTACCCCCTTGTCATCTTTACCGATCCGTTATCCGGGCGGTGAATACGCGGTTATACCCGACGATAGGGCAGGTAAACCGGCTCCCACATGTGGTTGAGGATATGCTGCTGCAGATCCTGACCGATCAGCGGGTGGGAGGGATCCCGACGCACGATATCCTTGAGCACGGCGGTGGCCACATGCACCGAGATGCTGCGCAGCTCGCGAATGCGGGGATAAACGGCCCCTTTAGCCAGGTCCACCTCACTCACGCACTCGGCCAGCGCAAAAGCGGCGGTAGTGAAGACATCGGGTGTGATCTCGCGGATCTGGCTGACGATGGCCGCCAGACCCACTCCAGGGAAGATAAAGACGTTGTTGCCCTGCCCGACCCGGAACTCCTGCCCCTCGTAGCTCACATCCTTGAACGGGCTGCCAGTCGCGACAATGGCTTTGCCCTTGCTCCAGCGGTAGATATCTTCCGGCAGCGCTTCACAGTTGGCGGTGGGGTTGGAGAGCGGGAACACCATGGGGCGCTCGCAATGCTGCAGCATCAGCTGGATATGCTCTTCCAGGAAGGCGCCGCCCGAGCCGCTGGTACCCAGCAACACGGTAATGGGCACATGACGCAGCACATCGGCCAGATTGGCCTTGCCGGGCACCTCGGTATCCCAACCCGCCAACAGCAGACCCGGCTTGGCGTAGCGACGCTTGTACTCGTCAAGCCCGTCCCGGTTGTCGCACACCAGCCCCTGGGTATCCAGAATGTAGATGCGATCGCGGGCCGCCTGCGGATCCATCCCCTCTCGGATCATCCCCGCGCAGATCTGATCCGCGACACCAACCCCGCCGGCGCCAGCGCCATAGACCAGATAGTTCTGCTGGCCCAGGGTCTCCCCCTTGACCTTGACCGCGCCGATAATACCGGCCAGCACCACGGCACCGGTGCCCTGAATATCATCGTTGAATGACGGCAGTGCCTGCTGGTAGCGGGCCAGATTGTTGAAGGCATTGGATTTGCTGAAGTCTTCCCACTGGAGCACGGCATTGGGGAAGTGACGCTTGACCCCCTGCACAAACTTGTCGATGAACTCTTCGTACTCCTTGCCGCGAATGCGCTTGTGGGGGCGGCCCAGATACATGGGGTCATCGAGCAGTTTCTGGTTGTCGGTGCCCACATCCAGCGCGATGGGCATGCAGCAGGCGGGGTGAATACCGGCACCCAGGGTATAGAGCGCCAGCTTGCCGATGGGGATGCCCATGCCGCCGACCCCCTGGTCGCCGATCCCCAGAATGCCCTGGCTGTCGGTGACGACGATGATGCGGATCGATTTGGCATCGAAGTGACGGGCCTGACTGCCCATGTCATCCACGTTGTCCGGGGTGATGTAGAGGCCGCGCGGCTTCTGGAAGCGGTGGCTGAACTCCTGACACGCCTTACCCACGGTCGGGGTATAGATGTAAGGAGTCATCTCCTCCACATGGCGTGACAACAGGGCATAGAAGAGAGTCTCATTGCGATCCTGCAGGGCACGCAGGTTCTGGTACTTCTCGATATCGCTGCAAGCGCTCTTGAACCCCTCATACACTCGCTCGAGCTGGGCTTCAAAAGTTTGCACCTGAGGCGGCAGCAAACCATCGAGATCAAAATCGGCCCGCTCCTGTTCGGTGAAGGCCGTGCCCTTGTTGAGGTATCGATTGTTAAGCAGATCAGTGCCGGTCAGTGCAACGGGGCGAAAATCCTGTCCCTGTGCATCTTTCCACAGCAGATATTGTCCGGTAGCCATAGTCATTCTCTTTGATTTACGTGAAATTGCCGTTCGGCAGGAGAGCAAGACTCATAATGAAATCAATCATATGACGTTTACTCGATCGGTTTTGTGAGCTTGGGCATACCCTGCGGCCAAAATAGGCGCCCGGCGACCCCGGCGAGACAAATATCCACGGCAAGGAATGAGACTCATGTTAGCATTGCGGGCAACCCAGCCCCTTTCACCGCATCACAGCCGGGAGTGACCTGATGCCCTCGCCTCTGCCAGCCTGCGTCCCCTTCTTTCTGCCATGCGCCTGATCCCGCTGCTTGCTCTGTGGCTATTTCTGACCTGCCAGTCAGCTCTCGCCGCACCGGGTCGGGTGCTCAACATCATCGTGGGTGAATGGCCCCCTTTTGTCTCCGAGCAGTCAAAACAGCACGGGCCAGTGGCCCACCTTATCAGCGATCTGTTCAAGGAGGCGGGCTATCAGGTGAAGTTCCACTTCGCCCCCTGGGGTCGGGTCTATTCGCTGGCGGCCAACAGCCAGCTCTACGATGCCACCGCAGTCTGGATGCACAAACCGGAGCGGGAGCTGGATTTTCTGTTCAGCGAAGCGGTGCTGCAGGAGCAGTTTGTCTTCTTCTCCCTCAAATCACGGCAGCTGCAGGCCGAGCGCCTTGAGCAGATCATCGGCATGCGGTTGGGGGGCGATATCGCCTATAGCTACGGGCCCGAGCTGGACAAGATGGTGGCCGATGGCAAGGTAACCCAACAGAAAGTCACCGATGTGAAGCAGAATTTCGGCAAGCTGCTGCGCGGGCGGATCGACCTCTATCCACAAGAGCTGCGAGTCGGTCTGGCCGAGTTGCAGAGCCAGCTCGACCCCGCCAGCGCGGCACTCATCACCCACAGTCAGACCCCTTTTCTGCGCAACGACAGCTTCGTGATGTTCCCACGCAAGATGCCGGATTCAGCCAAACTGCGGGATCAGTTCAATCAGCAGTTGCAGCAGGCCATCGCCAGCGGACGTTATAAGCGCTACTTCGAACGGCTGGCCCGGGGGGGCTATTAACCTTGGCGAGGCAAAAACAGAAAGGATAAAACAACGGTGGCGGCCCTTTGTGGCCGCCACCGCCATGATGCTTGTCAGCGG
>NZ_JRJY01000145.1:3500-57437 GCF_000801015.1 Aeromonas sp. ZOR0001
TGATGCCCACCTCCAGCTTGAACGGCGTCTTGGCCTTGCTGCTCTCGGCCGCCCCCATCTGGTAGACCCGAATGGTATAAGTGCCCTTGGCGGGCAGGGTCGCCTCAAAGTTGTTCCCTTCCGTAGAGCCGATAAACATCGCCTCCCCCTTGCTGCCCGGCGGCAGAATATTGAAGTAGGGCTTGCCGGTCAGGATCACCACCATGCTCTGGCCCTTGTTGGCCGTCAGCTTGTAATCGAGGGTCTGGCTACCCTGAATGGTGCCGTTGATAGTCGCCCCTGACTCCCCCTTCTTGAACTGCACCTGCTGAGTCTTGATCCCTTCAGCCGCCTGCGCCACGCCCGCAATACCACCGAAGAGTGCAGATGCACATACCGCTGCCAGCCATGCTTTTCTCATCATTTGTCATCCCTTGTGTGAATGGAACCCCTGTTACTGTTGCTCAAGGTGGCCCAAAAAACCATCGCCGTTTGCGGCATCGCTCAATCAATTTGCCATCACGATCGACCCGCCATCAAAAGGGGCGCCGTAGCGCCCCTTCTCTTTACTCTTTGTCGACCATCAGCTTGATTTGCCCGCCTTGGGCTCATCAAGGGTGTGTTTCACCTCTTCATACCAGAGGTCGTGGTGCTCCTTGGCCCAGGTCTCGTCCACCTCGCCGGTCACCATCCCCTCCAGCGCCCCTTCCAACTGGAACAGGCCCATGTAGATATGGAAGATGAAGCCGCAGATAAGGATCAAGGCGCCTACGATATGGATGAAGCTGGCCCACTCCATCTGGCGGCGCAGCTGGCCGAAGATGGGGAAGTCGAGGAACAGCCCGGTCGCCACGACGATGCCGCCAAACCAGATCAGCAGCCAGAAGATCGCCTTCTCGCCGCCGTTGGAGAAGCCCGCCGAAGGGTGACTTCCCTTGTGCTTGCCGAGCATGCCGCCAAACTTCATGAACCACTGCACATCCACCATGTTGACGATGTTGTGGCGGAACCACTTGATGAGCACCCCCATCAGGCAGAGGAAGAAGAGCGGCCCCACGTAGTTGTGGAACACCTTGGCAAACCAGATCCAGTTCTCCCACACCCCGAGGCTCACCACCGGCTTGATGAAGTACTTGCCGTAGATGATGGCCAGCCCCGACCCGGAGAGGGTCAGGAACATGGCTGCCGTGGTCCAGTGCAGCGCCCGATCCAGCCGGCTCCAGCGCTTGAGCTTGCGCCCGGTGCGCGGTTTGGAGAGCTTGGTCTGCCCCACCACCAGATACATCAGGCCACACATGGCGAGCGACCCGAAAATAGCGATGGCGCCGAGCGGCGACACCCACTTGGTCTTCACCTCGAACCAGAGCTGGCCCGGCACCGAGATCAGCACTCCGTGCTCCGGCGAGCGGGAGGTGGTCACCCCCTCCTGCCCATCCTTCACCGCCCGCCAATAATCGGCGCCGGCAAAGCCGACCGCCTCTTTCTGCGCATCAGCGAAGCCGGGCGCGCTGAACAGCAGCAAGGCCGTCAGTAGCGCTGTCAGCCAGTGTCTCATTGGCCATCCTCCTGCTTGCCAAGCTTGAGCCCCTTGCCTCTGCCATCGTGAGGTTTGCTGGCGTCGCGATAAAGCGCCTGTTCATCAGCCCCCCAAGCTGCGTGAGGGGCACCGCGATAGGCAACCCGCTCGCGGAAGATATCGGAGATAACCTGCGCATCCCCGGCCAGCAGTGCCTTGGTGGAGCAGAGCTCGGCACACATCGGCAGCTTGCCCTCGGCGATGCGGTTGGCACCGTACTTCTGGCGCTCCGCCTCGCTGTGATCCTCTTCCGGGCCGCCGGCACAGAAGGTGCACTTGTCCATCTTGCCCCGATCGCCAAAGGCGGCGGTCTTCGGGAACTGGGGCGCCCCGAACGGGCAGGCAAACAGGCAGTAGCCGCAACCGATGCAGAGATCCTTGTTGTGCAGCACGATGCCGTCGTCGGTGTGATAGAAGCAGTCGGCCGGGCAGACCGCCATGCAGGGGGCGTCGGTGCAGTGCATGCAGGCGACCGAGATGGAGGTCTCCCCCGGCAGGCCGTCGTTGAGGGTCACCACCCGGCGGCGCTGGATGCCCCACTCGAGGGCATCGTCGTTCTCGTTCTTGCACGCCGTCACACAGCCATTGCACTCGATGCAGCGCTTGGTGTCACACATGAATTTCATTCTGGCCATGGGATCAGGCTCCTACTTTGCGAAAACGGCACAGGGTGACCTTGGTCTCCTGCATCTGGGTGACCGGGTCATAGCCATAGGTGGTGACTATGTTGACCGACTCCCCCAGCACATAGGGATCAGACCCTTCCGGATATTTGGATCGCAGATCCTTGCCCTCGAAGTGGCCGCCGAAGTGGAACGGCATAAAGGCGAGCCCCGGTTTGACCCGCGGGGTCACCAGCGCCTTCACCTTGACCCGACCCCCTTCCGGCCCCTCGACCCACACATCCTGACCGTCGCGCACGCCGACATCGTTGGCATCCGCCGGGTTCATCTCGACAAACATCTCCTGCTGCAACTCGGCCAGCCAGGGGTTGGAGCGGGTCTCGTCACCGCCCCCCTCGTACTCCACCAGACGGCCGGAGGTGAGGATGATCGGGAACTCCTTGCTGACATCCTTCTCCTGCACCGAGGCGTACTGGGTCGGCAGGCGCCACAGGCTCTTGGCATCGGGCCAGGTGGCGTAGTCGGCCAACAAGTCGCGGCGCGGGGTGTAGAGCGGCTCGCGGTGCTTGGGCACCTGATCCGGGAAGGTCCACACCACGCAGCGCGCCTTGGCGTTGCCGTAGGGGACGAAGCCGTGCTTGATGGCCACCCGCTGGATACCGCCGGAGAGATCGGTCTTCCAGTTCTTGCCCTCAGCCTCCTTCTTCTCGGCCTCGGTCAGCTCATCCCACCAGCCGAGCTGTTTCATCAGGTCGGCAGTGATCTCGGGATAGCCATCCTCCACCTCGCTCCCTTTCGGCCAGGAGTCTTCGGCGAGCAGCGAGACGCCCTGATACTCGATGCCGAAACGGGCGCGGAAACCGCCGCCCCCTTCCGAGACCGGAATGCTGGTGTCGTAGAGGATGTGGCTGCCGGGGTGTTTCATCTCCGGGGTGCCCCAACAGGGCCAGGGCAAACCGTACACTTCACCGTTGACCGGGCCGCCCTCGGCCTTGAGGTTGGTCTTGTGGAAGGTGTGCCAGTTCTGCTGGTGCGCCTTGAGCCGCTCCGGGCTCTGGCCGGTGTAACCCACGCTCCACATGCCGCGGTTATATTCGCGGGTGATGTCTTCCAGCAGTGGCTGGTTGTTCTCCACCTTGATGTGCTTGAACAGCTGGTCGGCAAAGCCGAGCTTCTTGCTCAGCAGATACATGATCTCGTGGTCAACCTTGGATTCGAACAGGGGCTCGATCACCTTGTCGCGCCACTGCATGGAGCGGTTGGTGGCGGTAACGGAACCATAGGTTTCGAACTGGGTGGTAGCCGGCAGCAGGTAGACGCCGTCGGTGCGATCGTTCATCACCGAGGCGACGGTGGGGTACGGGTCGACAATCACCATCATGTCGAGCTTTTGCATCGCCTTCTTCATTTCCGGGCCGCGGGTCTGGGAGTTGACCGCATGGCCCCAGTAGAACATGGCGCGGATGTTGGAGCCCTGCTCGATGAGATCGGCGTTCTCCAGCACACCGTCCACCCAGCGGGAGACCGGAATGCCATTGTTGTTCATCGGCAGCTTGCCGTTGTAGGCCTTGTTGTCGAAGCGGGCCTTGATCCACTCGTAATCGACATCCCACACCCGGGCCCAGTGCTTCCAGGAGCCCTCTTCCAGACCGTAGTAGCCGGGCAATGAGTCGGAGGTGACGCCAAAATCGGTGGCCCCCTGCACGTTGTCGTGACCGCGGAAGATGTTGGTGCCCGCCCCGCTCTTGCCCACGTTGCCGAGGGCCAGTTCGAGGATGCAGTAAGCGCGGGTGTTGTTGTTGCCTGTGGTGTGCTGGGTGCCGCCCATGCACCAGACCACGCAGCCGGGGCGGTTGTCGGCCAGCAGTTTGGCGGCGCCATAGACCTGCTGTTCGTTGAGGCCGGTCACCCGCTCCACTTCCGCCGGAGTCCAGCGCGCCACCTCTTTTTGCACCTCATCCATGCCGTAGACACGGGTGCGGATGAACTCTTTATCTTCCCAGCCGTTCTTGAAGATGTGCCAGAGCATGCCCCAGATAAAGGCGACGTCGGTGCCCGGACGCAGGGAGAGGTACATGTCCGCCTTGGCGGCGGTGCGGGTGCGACGCGGGTCGACCACCAAAATCTTGCAGCCGTTGCGCTCTTTTGCCAGCAGGATGTGCTGCATGGCGACCGGGTGGGCCTCCGCCGGGTTGGAGCCGATAAACATGATCGACTTGCTGTTGTGCATGTCGTTCAGGCTGTTGGTCATGGCGCCGTAGCCCCAGGTGTTGGCGACGCCAGCGACCGTGGTGGAGTGGCAGATCCGCGCCTGGTGATCCACGTTGTTGGTGCCCCAAAGCGACGCCATCTTGCGAAACAGGTAGGCCTGCTCGTTGGAGTGCTTGGCGGAGCCGAGCCAGTAGACGCTGTCGGGGCCGGACTCCTTGCGAAGGCGCAGCACTTCGTTACCCACCTCTTCGATGGCCTGATCCCAGCTGATGCGCTGCCACTTGCCGCCCACCAGCTTCATCGGGTACTTGAGGCGACGCTCACCGTGGCCATGCTCGCGCAGGGCCGCCCCCTTGGCACAATGACCGCCAAGGTTGAAGGGGTGATCGAAAGCTGGCTCCTGACCGGTCCAGACGCCGTTCTGCACCTCGGCATAGACGCCGCAACCCACCGAGCAGTGGGAACAGATGGTACGCTTCACCTCGACCGGTACCCCGGCCGCCACAGTTTTGGCTTCGGCCCGCTGCATCATGGCTGGCGCCAGCCAACCGGCGGCCACGGCCCCACCGGCCACCAGACCGGAGTTGACCATAAAGGCGCGACGGGTCAGCCCCTGACCGCGAATGGCCTCATTGCCCTGCTCGCCCACTTGGGGCTGCTCGGCACGTTTTGTCAGTTTCATGAGTTCTCCTTCACTGATCCGGCTCAGTCGGTGCCGCGCAGGGTGCGATAAAAGTCGTGAACATGGGGGGTCTCCCGATAGCCCTTGTCAGGCTCGGTGTCGTGGGTCAGCACCTCTTTGCCCACCACCCGACCGGTGGCACCGGCCAATACGCCTATGGTGGCGACCACGCCAACTCCCTTGATCAAATTGCGGCGGGACGGGTCTTTCAGCTGTTCATCGCTCATTCTTGTGACCTCTGTTGTTGTTCTTGCCGGCGCCTGCGCGCCAGCTTCGCGTCCAATGGGATATCTCGTCTGTTCATTTTGTTATGCGCAGAACTTGTTATGCACAGATAAGGGCGTTCAGCCCCTCACCACGCAGGCGCCAAACGGCAGGCGCAATTCGTTTTCCAGCTTGAAGAAATCTTCGGCAAGGGCGCCGACCGCCCGGTAGAAGCTGCCCCCTTTCGCCTGTTGCTGATCGCGGCAGCAAGCGAGTACCCAGGGGGCAAGGTGGCGTTCATAGAAGCGGTTGCGCTCCGGGTGCTGCTCGGCAATCAGTACCGCCATCACCTCACAGAGGGCGGCCAGATGATCTTCCGGCTCACACACTCCGCTCTGGCGCTCAAAACCGAGGGACTGGAGGTCTGCGCGCAGTACCGCCAGCGGCAGCTCCATCAAAGAGCCGGTGAGATACCAGGAGGCAAACGGCACGATCTCCCCGCGCCCCAGCCCGATAAAGAGATCCTGATACTCCTCGGCAAGCTCGTTTTCGTGGTGGCTGCTGGCCGCCAACTGCACCAGTCCCAGCCCTCTGGCAAACGGGCCCGGCATGGCTTGCAACCCTTGCAGCCAAGCGAGCTGTTCGCCACGGGGAGCGGCGCGCCAGAGGCTCGCCAGCAGGGCGTAGATATCGGCGCTGCTCTGTTCCAGTTCGGTCATGGTCAGTTCGCCAGCCTTTTCGTTATGTTGTTCACTCATCACTGGCCCTCACACCTTGAGCTGGGAGACGGGATCCGCCGCCAGCGCCGCAAACACATCCTTGACCCGACAGTCCTCGCACATCAGCAGCCGCTGGGCGGCCTCGTTCTGGAAGTGGGAGTGACCGGCCAGTTTTTGCTGGATGCGGCGGATCATCGAGGCGGGCGCGAACGGCTTGGAGCAGCGAATGCAGCAGGCCGCCTCTTCGGCTTTGAGGCTCTGCACGGCGCGGCGCGTCTCGGGCACGGGTTGCAGACGGGGCGTGAGCACGATGGCCTGCTCGGGGCACGCCTTTTCGCACATGCCGCACTGGATGCAATCCTGCTCGATAAAGTTGAGGCCGGGCGTGTGCCCAACCGCATGCAGGGCGCGGCTCGGGCAGACCGCCACGCAGCCCATGCAGAGGGTGCAGTCAGACTCTTTGAGTTCCACACTGCCGTAAGGGGCACCGTGGGGCACCGCCAGCGGCTCACGGCTCCCCTCATTGGCCTGCCAGAGGGCATCGAAGGCGGCAAACAGGTTCTCCCGTTTATCCCCTTTGAGCGGCTTCTCCAACAGGGCAACGGTGGGCTGGCCGGAAACAGGCTCACCAGCATCTGCGTCAAACAGAGCAATGCGATCGGCAGCAAGCCCAGCGCCCTCCAGCAGCACGGCGGCGCTCGCCAGCTCCCGCTCAACCAGTGCACGGACGCTGGTGGGGGCGTCATCGACCAGCGCAATGCGCACCGCGCTGGCGCCATAGGCAAGGGCGGCGAACCAGCTCTCGATACCCAAACTGGCGCTCTCCTCCATCCAGACTGGCAGCCAGTTGGCGGGCAAGCGGGTGAGTTCGGCCTCCCCCCATTCGCGCTCGTTTTCACCGGCGATCAGCAACTGCGGCGCGTCGCCGCCCGCCTCCCGATAGTGCTTGAGCAGGCGGAACAGGTAGTCGCCACTGGTGTTGGCATCGGGCTGGTGATAGGCAATCGCCCCGGTTGGGCAGGCCGAAGCGCAGCTACCAAAGCCCTGACAGAGATGGGGATCGATCTGGATGCGACCATTGATGGGCTTGAGGGCATCAGTCGGACAGACATCAAGGCAGCGGCTGCAACCGGGCACGCCGCGGGCGGTAAAGGCGCAGGCCTCGGGGTCGAGGCGAAAATAGCGCGGCTTGTCGAAAATACCGGTCAGCGCACAGAGCTCGGCAAGCCGTTCGGCCAGCCCATCTTCATCAGCCAGATGCAGATAGCCGACCGGCGGGCGCTCCAGCGCAAAGAGCGGGGCGCGGCCCAGATCGGCCACCAGATCAAAGTGCGGTTCGCTACCAACCGCCGCTTGTTGTGGAAAGCAGAGCGCAGCCAGATTAACCCGCTCCCCCTGCCCATTAAGGCCGGTGAGCTGAAACTGCCCCAGATACCCTGTCAGGCTCGGCTCGCGCAGGGTCAGGGCCGCGAGGGATGCGGTGGCATCGAAAATGGCTTCGAGATCTGCCGCCTCGGCATCGTGGACCGCTTCGGTCACCAGCAGGGTGGGCTTCACCCCGGCGGGCAGCAGGCTGGCAGCGCGGCGAATGCGATCTTCCGGACCGACCAGCAGCAGGCGCCCCTGACTCTGGTAAGAGACAGTGGCCGGGATCAGGTTGTCGGTCTTGACCGTATGATGCAGGGCATAGGCGCGAGCGCGCGCGTTATGCTCGGCCGCCCCCGCCCCATGGGCAAGATTGGAGGCTAGATTTGGGGCCAGATTTGGCAATGTTTGTTCAGTGCTCACATACACTCCTGCGCGCGCCACCTCATGGGATGGGCGCTTGTTGGTAAGCCGAGAGAGCAAGAGGCGAGCCAACTCCCCCGAAAAAAAAGTGACTGACAGGGAGTCAGGATCCTGAGGGTTCCATTCCCCCACCTTTTATTGGGACATTTTGTCCATCAGAGGAAACCAAAATGTCCCGATCGTCGGTGTGGGTTTGAGAATGGTTATCAGCCAGCTCGTCGGCGGCAGGTTCGCTGACAAGCGCCAGCGGTTCAGCGGATCCGCTGGCCGGATTGACCGATTCGCTCTCCGGCGCGGTTACCTGATCCACCAACCAGTTGCGCAGCCCGGCGGTCAGGGCCGCAGGCAGCAATTCGGGCTGGCTAAAATCCTGGGTGTAGTCGTCGAGTCCATCCGGCTTGTGGCTGCGAAACATGGCCCGCAGCGCCTCCTTGTCGGGGAGTTTGGCCTTGCCCTGCGGGGCTGTTGTTAGCGACGGTTCGCCACTCTCGGCCCCCTCAAAGGCAAGGGAGTCACAGCTCCCCTTGTCAGTGCTGACTACGGGGCTATCCAGCGCAGTATCTGGAGTTTCAGCTTCGCCACTGCCTTCGATGGGGGCTGCAACCGCCTCGGGAATGGCCTCTTCCCGTGGCTGCAATACCTGATGCTTGCGCGCCTCACTCTTGCGAGACGACCAGCGCTTGAGGAACTCACTCATGGGCGCTGTTTCCGGCCTTGTTTACGGCACAGGTTCCTGCGTCACTGTCACGCTCGCGGCCATCGGGGCCGGTGGCTTTAACGGCGCCACAGCTGGCTTGATCTACCGTATCGACACCAAGCTGATCCTGCGCCCGTCCCTTGCCCTTCTTGCCCTTGCGACGGGCCTCCAGCAGCTCGCCGTGACGACCGATAAAGGCCTCCACCCAGGCTTGCAGCGCCTCGGGCAGCGGGCAGGAGAGCACCTGCCGCTCGCCATCCATATAGGCGGCGGCCACGGTCTGGCTCAGGGTGAGGCCATCGGCCACAAAGCCATTGTCCACGCAGCTTCCGGTGACACTTCCGGTAACAAAAAGGCGGGGCGAGCCGGAGCTCAGGTTGAAGCGATAATCCCCCCGCTCGTCGCGAAACAGGGTCAGGGGCAAGGCGCCGGCAGCCTTGGGCTGCGCGGGATGGAGCGCCGCAATCTCGAAACGGCGGCTCTGCCAGCGGCCAACCTGGCTGTCGATGGCCTTTAACTCCAGTTGCAGCCAGCGCTGCGGGGGCAAGGTATTGGTGGTGTCTTGCACTGTCACGGCTCCCATCAGAAGGTCTCGGCCGGGCCGCCCTCCCCCCGTGATCCACCCCGTTCGAGGCAGATCAGAGCAGGGGATTAAGGGCAGCCACGGCCATCAATGGGATAAGACTTAGCAAGAGTGGGGCCAAGGCAGGTTTGGTGGTTAATAGGTGCTTTGATGCGGGTTGGGGCGTCGTCCAGGACATGGGTTGGTGCGGGCGTAGGTTGGTGCAGAGCGCAGCGAAGCCCAACATGCGGAGTAAAACCAATCCGCCAGAGTCTAATCAAAAGGGATGGCAATAACCGAATAACACTGAATTATCCGATTATTGCTTTTGAAATATTCCACGATAAACGTTGGGCTTCACTTCGTTCAGCACCAACCTACGCTTTAGCCCAACATACGAGATGAGCTCAATAAACGTTCATGCGGACGCCCTGTGGGTGATCCTGGGCAGATTTCGGCTAAAACACACTTTTCAACGCGCCTAGGCCACCACTAACATAGCCAAATAACCATCCTCTTTGGGGATAACACCATGGCAGTACGGATTGCTATCTCACAGGTTAACGCAGCAGACTGGGCTCAATCACTCAGCAACTCGACGAGTGACAAGCGGGTAGCCGTCACCGTTTGTCCAGCAGGATGATGGCAAGAGCCCTGCGCGTACCGACCAACTTGGTGATAGCTTGCTGACCAGACTGATGACCGATGAATTTGAGTTGAGGGAATAATGAGTAATTTTACCTTTCTTGAAAAAATTCAACCCGCACTTGCACAACTTGGCTGCAGTGCGGAACTGTATTGCCATAACGACAGACAAGCGGCGTTGGTTAAACTTCGGTGTTTTGTTGAGGTCATCGTTGGTGATATTTACAGTAGCTTGGCGTTGACGCCACCAGAACGAGATGACTTATATAATCGTCTGCGAGATGACGAGTTTAAGAATGTCGTTGGTGACCGCAGTATTTTGACTAAGTTAGATACAATTCGCTTCAATGGTAATAAGGCCGCTCATTCTGCTAGTGGAACAGTTGATATTTCCATAGATGAGACATTTTGGCTGATCAAAGAGGCTTTTCTTATTGCCCGTTGGTACGCGCAGACCATTCTTAATGAAACGATTATTCCTCCCGAGTTTGTTAATCCAGTACAGCCGATCGATATTACCGCATCTTTACAAGCAGAATTATTGCTGCAGCAGCAAGAGCTTGCAACTCGTGAGTCTGAGCTAAAGGCAAAGTTGGCTGCCAATCAAGAAACGTTTGAACAAAAGACAACGGTATTGTTAGCCGAGCTGAGTGCTAAAAACGATGCGCTTTCGAATGTAAATAAAGAGCAAGCACTACTGCAGATAGCGCTTGAGCAGAAACAAAAAGATTTAATGGCTTCACAGCAGGCTGTGTCAAACTATCAACTGCGCGAAGAGTTTAAGCAAGCAAGTATGTCATCGGCATCAAGCTTCGATCTGGATATGGAGCTGACTCGCCGAAATATCGATATCTTTGACTGCTTTGAAGATGTAACACTGACATCAAGCCAGAGAAAAGTTGTAAATCAAGTCAATGACTTTCTGAAAGATCCTAATCAAAATGTTTTTTTGTTGAACGGCTATGCCGGTACAGGTAAAACATTTATTACCAAAGGCATCACACAGTATTTGGATAAAATAGGCCGTGAGTTCAAAATTATGGCGCCTACGGGTAAGGCGGCCAAGGTTATTTCAGATAAAACCATGCAAGCAGCCTGCACAATACATCGGGCCATTTATAATTACGAGAACATAAAAGAGTTTAAGGTCGATGGTATTGATGGGTCTGAAACTTACCGCTGTTATGCAGAGTTAAAGGTTAACGTCGATACTGCAGAAGCGGTTTACATCATTGATGAAGCCTCCATGGTGTCTGATAAATATTCGGATGGTGAGTTTTTCCAGTTTGGTTCAGGTTATTTATTAAGAGACTTGCTCAAATTCATCAATTTTGACCATAACGATCATAATAAGAAGATTATTTTTATTGGTGACAATGCGCAGTTGCCACCTGTAGGTATGAATACCTCACCAGCACTTGATGCTTTTTATCTCAGCAAGAACTATCAACTGAAGGTTGTCTCAGGGTGTTTAACTGAAGTTGTACGCCAAAGAGCTAACAGTGGTGTATTGGTCAATGCAGCTATGCTACGCGATGGGCTAGAGCAAAAGGTCTTCAATAAATTGCAATTCGTTGTGAATAATGAAGACGTATGTCAACTATATCCCGATAATCTTCTCAATGCGTTTTTAGAGACCTGCGATGGGAAAATAGGTAAAACAGGAGAGAGTGTAATCATTGCCTCTTCAAACCGACAGGTTGGTGAATATAATCGACTCATTCGTGAACAGTTTTTCGACGGTCAGCAGGAGATGGCCAGAGGCGATAAAGTTATTTCGGTAGCGAATCATTATCGACCTGACGCCACTATTACTAATGGCGAGTTTGGTATGATAAAAGAGGTTGTATCACCGCACCCTGAATTAGTCAGCGTTATTATTAGCGTGAAAGGCGATACTGGCCAAATGGTTAAAAGGAAGGTTGATCTAAGTTTTAGAGATGTGATTCTGGGGTTTCGTAATGATTTCGGTGAGCCATTTTATTTTGAGGCCAAAGTCATAGAGAATCTACTTTATAATGATGATCCGGCCTTGTCGTCAGATGAGCATAAAGCAATCTATGTACATTTTCTAAATAGAAATCCTGAGCTGAAACGTAAGGGCAATGAACAAAAGAGGAGGGTTGCATTATTGCAAGACCCTTATTTTAATGCCTTTAAAATTAAATTCGGCTACGCTATCACAGGACACAAAGCGCAAGGGAGTGAGTGGAAAAATGTGTTTTTGCAGTGCCAGACCCACCATAAAAAGTTAACAAAAGAGTACTTTCGTTGGTTGTACACTGCAATAACACGTGCATCTGAAACCTTGTATGTAATGGATCCACCAAATATCTCGCTGTGGCCTGGAGAACCTCGGGTAAAACCTGATGCTACTCCTGAACTACCCCCGGAAAAACCAACAAATGACAACAAAGATATCGTTCAAAGGCCAGTGGGCCCTGAACCAGTGGACACATTCATTTTTCGTAGTGACAAACCGCAATTACAGCGTCTCTATCAATGTGTAAAAGCGGGGGTTGATGGTACCGGGATTTCGATTGTAGATGTACTTCATTACGACCATCAAGAACGCTACATTTTCAAGCGAGGTAATGAACAGGCTTCAATTAGTTTTATTTATAAGGGTAGTTGGAAAATTTCTCACGTGAACAGTCTTGGGCAAGGTGGATTTGACACAGAGTTGATGACTTTGTTGGCACCACTGGAGGGGACGCTGTTAGATTTGCCTGAACCAAAGTCTGATGGAGGTATCACGTTTTCACATCCATGTTTGAAAGAGCTTTATGAATATATTTCTTCTCAATTAATCGAAGAAGATGTGGCAGTTACTAAAATTAAATCACGTGAATTTTGTGAGCGGTATTACTTTCAACGCGAAAACGAGTTGGCGGTTATAGATATTTTTTATAACGATTCTTACCAGTTTAAAAAAACAGTAAAAATGTCACAGTTAAGTAATTCCACCAGATTGATGGATGAGGTAATTGATAAAATTGGGGCTATAGCATGAATGAGCAGCCTTTCCGTACCATTACAAACTTGCGTAAAGCAGGTCATTTGCAAGAAGCGTGGAATGTTGGTTTTGCGGCGCTGGAACAGTCTCCGCAAGATGCGTATCTTAAAGGTGCATTATTTTGGGTGTGTTATGAGTTTATAAAGCAGCATCAACTTAAGATATCAAAACGTGCCGCGTCTTCGAATAATTTTCGCCCCAGTGATTTCGAGTTTGAGTCTATTGAAAGCTTGCTGCAAACCATAGTGACATTTGACATTCCAACTGGTGGGTTGGAATACAAGATGCTGTTGGTTCAGTTCAAAAAGAATCTTGAGTGGTTCCCCACATTAATTCATTTTGTTCTGCGCCACCAAGGTTCGCTGTTTGATGCGGAAGCCAAGCAGCCATTTCAATCTGAGAATGGTGAAGTGCCCAGCTTGATGCTCACTACTGCTCGGCAAATTGCGCATGCCTGGCTGCGCGCACACGATTTTTGGCAGCTGGATCTGAATCAAGTTCTGTGTTTTATCAAGCTTGCCCGTCAGCAAGTATCTGATACAAAGCACTTGATTTGGCTCGATTACGATCAATCAAGGTGCTTAATCGTTGCCGGTCAATATGACCAGGCTCGTGAATTGTTGTTGCCCATTTTACGGAAAAAACAGAAAGAAGCCTGGGCTTGGGGAGCGCTGGCAGCAAGCTATCAGCAACAAGACCCTAATTTTGCGCTGAAATTTTTTGCCAAAGGGATCATCTCGGCGCATGAGGTTACTTTCAGTTTGAAGTTGCTTCAGGGCGCGATCCCGTTGTTGCTTGCCAATCAGCAAGTCGCAGAAGCATCCATGTGTTTAAAAACGGCATTGCAGGCATACCAAAGCCACGGATGGAAAGTAAAACCCGAGCTTGAGCAGTTGATGGCTCAACCATGGTATAACGCCAACGTTAATGAAAGTGACCTGAAAGCATTTTTAACCTCTCTTTGCCGAGACGCTATCGAATATCTCTATGGTCCAACCGAGAAAGTGATTGGAGTCATTGAGAGTATTCACAAGTCAGAGAAGGGCTTTCAAGTCTTTGTGAATAAAACCACCCACTGGTCGGTGAGGATGGGAGTACATAAAAGCAATCAGAAGCCTCAAACAGGTGACTATGTTGAATTGTCCCTATCCGCAAATGGTAATGAGAAGGAAGTTGTAGCATCGGTTCCATGCCAGTCAATTAAGCTAGCGGATGTGGGTACTGTTGAAGGCGAGCTGCGTATTTCTGCGAAAGGGTTTGGCTTTGTAGAGGACACATTTGTACCGTCATTTTTGATTGGCGATGTGGCTAACGAGTCTAGAGTATCGGTTTTGCGTGTTATGGCGTGGGATAAGTCCAAAGATCGTTACAATTGGAAAGCCATTAAACTAGCACAAAAAGAGTCGACCCCATAAAAGGAGAATTTCGCCCAAAAATAATCTGGAACAAAACTTGCTGTATCCCTCCCCTTAGATCCCGGCAACCGGTCGCGAGGGGCCCATGACACCGACCTTTATCAAAAGCAATGCAGCCGCCCAGCTCACCATGGCCGTCGAGGTGATGGATGAACAGGGCACAATGAACACCCGCCAAATCGCCTGTGAGCGGCCACTGACTGTCTACCTCAACTGGAAGGAGATAGTAACCCTGATGACGCTGGGGGCCCGCCCCGAGGCGCTGGTGCTGGGTTATCTGAAAAATCAGGGATTTATCGAGGATATTGCAGCCATCGAGTCGGTCATCGTCGACTGGGAGAGCGAGGCCGCCGCCGTGGTGAGCAGCCAGCAGGCAGCCGATCTCGACAAGTCGCTGGAGAAGAAGACGGTCACCTCCGGCTGCGGTCAGGGCACCATGTATGGCAGCGTGATGAAGAAGCTCGAAGGGGTGGTATTGGCGGCGCCTGAGCTTAAACAGAGCACCCTCTACGCCCTGCTGAAAGCCCTGTCGGCCCATAACGAAACCTACAAGATGGCCGGTGCCGTCCATGGCTGCGCCATCTGTCGCGGCAGCGAAATCCTCTCCTTTGTCGAGGATGTGGGACGCCACAATGCGGTGGATACCCTGGCGGGCGAGCTCTGGATGCGCGGCGAGAGTGGCCACGACAAGATCTTCTACACCACCGGGCGGCTCACCTCGGAGATGGTGATCAAGGTGGCGCAGATGGGCATTCCGGTGCTGCTGTCGCGCTCCGGCGTCACCCAGATGGGGCTGGATCTCGCCCGCCAGCTCGGCATCACCATGATTGCCCGCGCCAAGGGGCGCCACTTCGAGGTATTCAGCGGCCACGACCATATCGTGCTGGACGAGAAGCCACCGGTGCTGGCGCCCGGTTCGGCCGGTCGCGGGATGCGGGATTAAACCATGAACGAGTTTATGAACGTGAAGCAGGTGGCGGAATACCTCGATCTCAACGAGAAGAAGGTCTACCAGCTCGCCAACGAGGCGCGTATCCCCGCCACCAAGGCGACCGGCAAGTGGCTGTTTCCCCGCTCCCTGCTCGACCGCTGGCTGCTCGGCAGTTGCCACGAGGGGGTGATGAACGACCGGCTGCTGCTGGCAGGCTCGGACGACGTGCTGCTGCACTACGCCAGCAGCCGCTTGGCGCAGCAGCTCGGCACCCAGGCACTGGTGGGCTACACCCCGTGCGGCACCCGTCAGGGGCTGGCGATGCTGGCGCGCGGCCATGTGGATCTGTGCGCCATCCACTGGGGGCAGGCCGAGGAGGCGCACCTGCGCCACCCGGCGCTGGTGCAGCAGTATCAGGGCCACCGGCAATGGGTGATCGTTCATGGATTCAGGCGGGTGCAGGGGCTGGTGCTGCGCCAGGGGCTGCAACCCAAGGAGGCGAAAGAGGCGCTCGACTGGCGCTGGGCCATGCGTCAGGAGGGGGCTGGCAGCCAGCGCGCCCTGCAGGAGTGGCTGCAAACCCAGGGGGAGTCGCTGACCCGGCTGGAGCGCACCCTCGAGGTCAATAGCGAGCGGGAACTGGCTGCCGCCATCAGCCGCGGCGATGCGGATGTCGGGCCCGGCGCCCAGAGTACCGCCACCGAGTTTGGCCTCGGCTTTATGCCCTTGTCGCAGGAGTGCTTCGATCTGGTGATGCCGCAGGGGGTCTTCTTTCGCACCCTGCTGCAACAGCTGATCGGCTGGCTGCAATCCCCCGAGGGACGCGAGCTGGCGGCCCGCCTCGGCGGCTATGACCTGACCCAAAGCGGCAAGCTGGTGTGGAGCCCGCAGTAAAGAACCACTCACCCAAAGACAAAACAGCCCGCCAACCATGTTGACGGGCTGTTTTTATCACGGGCCTTTTTATAACAGCATCAATCGCTTGTCTCACGCCCCTCGGCATTGAGGGCGATGCGCCACCCTTCCAGTTTCGCAGGCTCGCTGCCGCTGGGCAGCAGAGCATGGCTGCGCAACCGTACGGTAAAGCAGCTCCCCTGCCCCGGGGTGGAGTCCACCAACAGCTCGCCGCCCCAGCGGCTGATGATGCGGTGGCTCAGGGCCAGCCCCAGCCCGGTGCCGGTGGCGCGGGTGGTGAAGAAGGGGTCGAAGATCTTGTCGATAATGGCCGCCTCGATGCCGCTGCCGTTGTCGATCACCCGCACTTCTGCCCCGCGCAGCTGACCCAGTTCATCGACCCAGTCGCGGCTCTCGACCCGGATCTCCCCCTGCTCCCCCAGCGCGTGGCTGGCGTTGACCAAGAGGTTGATCAACACCTGCAACAGCTGCTGGCGATCTGCCTCAATGGGCTGCTGGGCCCTGAGATCGGCCACCAGCTCCACCTGCTGCTGGCGCAGAGCGGAGCGCACCAGGGTCAGGCTCTCCTCGATGATGGGATTGAGGTGCTGCCACACAGGCGCCGTCTCATAGTCGCCGGGGCGCGAATATTGCAGCAGGCTACGGGTGATGGCACGAATGCGCTCGATCTGGGCCAGCACCAGTGCCAGCTCCTCGCTGACCGGCTCGGCCGCCTCTCCCAGCTCCAGCTTCATCAGCTCCACATTGCCGAGGATCACCGCCAAGGGATTGTTGATCTCGTGGGCCACCCCGGCCGAAAGCTCGCCAAGGGCCGCCAGCTTCTCGCTGATCAGCAGCTGCTGGCGCGCCTCGGTCAGCATATGGATATGATCTTCCAGCTCGGCAGTCTTGAGCTCGAGGCTTTGGGTGCGCTCGGCCACCTTCTGCTCCAGCTCATCGGCACTGCGGGCCATCTGCTGCTGATGCGCTTCCTGCCTGTCCAGCATGGCGTCGAACTGGCGACCGAGCTGGGCCAGCTCGTGGTCGGGATCGAGGGCCAGCGGGCCAATGCGAGCCGACTCCCCGGCCTGCACCTGCCGCACTACCTTGTGCATCCGCTCGATGGGGGAGAAGAGATCCCGCGCGCCGCGATAGACCAGCAGGCCAGAGAGCAGCAACAGCAGCACTACGCCGGAGCCCAGCTCCACCAGATTGGTGAGGTAGGTGCGGATGATGGGCCACTCGAGAAAGCCCACGTAGAGCATGCCGAGCCGCTCGCCCCTGGCTCCCAGCAGCGGCTCGTAACCCGAGACATACCAGGCGTCGTGAACGAAGGCGCGGTCAACCCACATCTCCCCTCGCCCCAGCACCTGTTCGCGCACTGGCGGCGAGACCCGGGTGCCCACCGCCCGGCCCACCTGACGGCTGCTGCTGACCGGCACGTTGGTGCTCACCCGCAGATCATCGAGAAACAGGGTGACGGTGCCAACGCTGCCATCCGGCAGGGTATTTTTGGCAAACACCTGACCCTTGAGCTCATCCACCAGCCGGGTGCTGCCGTTGACAAGCTCGCCCCCCTCCAGCACGGCCCAAAGGGAGCCGTCGCGGCCCATCACAGGAGTCAGTGACAGGCTGATCAGCCCCCTGTCCTCCACCACCCTGGTGCCATCCCGCTGCCACAGCACGGCCCGTTTGGCCAGTTGCGGAGAGAGTGCGAGCATCTCCTGCTGCGACCAGACCACGAAGTGGCTGACGCTGCGCCCGGCCGTGAGGGCGGCGCGCTCCTGCGCCGTCAGCTGATCCAGCTCGAGGCCACGGCGCAAGCGCAGAAAATCGAGACCATAGTTGGCCGCCAGCGGCATCACCCAGTCATGCAACTGATCCGGCGATTCCCGCAGCCGCAGCTGAAAGGCCCAGGCATCGCGCAGATGCTCCAGATGCTCGGTCTGGCGCTGCTGCTGCACCGTGATGGCGTGGTGGGCCACCCCGAGATCGCTGCGCACCGTGGTGAGCAGGTTCTGCCAGCTGTAGGTGAGGGTCCAGTAGAGGGTGAGCGCGATCATGCCCACCAGGGTGAGCATGATGGGTACCGAGGTGAGCAGCAGCAGGCGCCAGCGCACCTTGGTGCGCACGCAACGGGGCAACAGGGCGCGCATGCAGCGGGAGAGCAGGGTCAGTTTCATCGCCACCCCATCCAGTCAGCCTTCCTCATTCGATGGCCCACTCCTTGAATTTGCGATCCAGCGTCTTGCGCGCCACCCCGAGCACCCGGGAAGCGGCCGACTTGTTGCCATCATGGCTCGCCACCACTTGCAGGATGTGGGCCTTCTCCACCTCCGCCAGCGGCCACGCCAGCGGGTAGCCCTCCTCGCTCGTGCCCAGTTCAGCGGGCTTGCTACTCTGCCAGTAATCCGCCGGGGGCTTGCCCAGCAGCAGGCAGCGCTCGATGAGGTTGCGCAGCTCCCGCACGTTGCCGGGCCAGGGATAGGCCTGCATCGCTACCACATCCTCGTGGGTCCAGCTCAAGGAGCCCATCCCCATCTCGGCGGTGAGCTGGCGGGTAAAGTGGTGTACCAGCGCGGGGATATCGTCGATCCGCTCCCGCAAGGGGGCGACCGGCAGCGCTACTACGTTGAGGCGATAGAAGAGATCCTCGCGAAAGCGGCCCGCCTCCACCTCGGCCTTGAGGTTGCGGTTGGTGGCGGCGACGATGCGCACATCCACCGCCAATTCGCGCTCGGCCCCCACCGGGCGGATGGCTTTCTGCTCCAGCGCCCGCAGCAGGGAGGCCTGCATGGCAAGGGGCATTTCGCCGATCTCGTCGAGAAACAGGGTGCCCTGATGGGCAACCCGGAACAGGCCGTCGCGCCCCTTGCGGGCGCCGGTAAAGGCCCCCTGCACATGGCCAAACAGCTCGCTTTCCAAAAGCTCCGGCGCGATGGAGGCGCAGTTGAGGGGCACAAAGGCCCCCATACGGCCAGAGAGTTGATGCAGGGCACGGGCCACCAGCTCCTTGCCGGTGCCGGACTCCCCCTCCACCAATACGGCGGCATTGGAGGGGGCCACTCTGGCGATGAGCGTCTTGAGCTCGCGGGTCTTGGCACTGTCGCCAATCAGGGTGGGCGGGAACAGCTTGCTCACCTCCCGGCGCAGCAGCAGGTTCTCCCGCTCCATCTGGCGGCGCTCGATGACTCTGTCCACCGCCTGCACCATCTGATCAAGGTTGAAGGGCTTGAGGATAAAGTCGCTGGCGCCGAGGCGCAGCGCCTTGAGGGCGGTCTCCATATCGCCAAAACCGGTCATGAAGATGATGTCGCTGCGGCGAGTGGCCGGGTCTATGGCTTCGTGCCACTCGATGCCAGAGCGCCCAGGCAGCCGGATGTCGGCGATGATAAGGTCGAAGTGAAGGCGGCAGCGCAGGGCTTCCGCCTCCTCCACGCTGGCGGCAGTCTCAATCTGGGCAAAACGCTTGGCCAGCGCCTTGGCCAGAAAGCTGCGCATGCCGGGCTCATCGTCAACGATAAGCAGGGAGAGGGCAGACCAGCGGCTGGGAGGGAGTGTCATGGAAAAAAGTACCTCGGATGCACGTACGGTCGGTGAATGTCCCGATAACCGGAACCTTAGTGGGACATTTTGTCCTTACCGTATCAAAAGCACCAACACCAATTATTAAAAGCGATAACAAGCTCACCTAATTGATTCTAATAAGCTTCTGTTTTTAAACGGCAAACCGTGAATGCAGAGGCAAAGGAACAGTTTGGCACCCTGCTTGCTTACTCTTGCCCTCTCCTCATCCACCCTGAAAAAAGTTGCATCACGATGACGATAAAAACCAACCTCAAACGTTTTGCCCTCTCCCTCGCCGCCAGCCTGCTGATCGCCGGTGCGGCCCACGCCGAAGCGGATACTAATGCCACAAAAGCGCCGATCCGCCTCGCCACCACCACCAGCACCGAGCAGTCCGGTCTGCTGGGCTGGCTGCTGCCCCAGTTCACCAAAGAGACCGGTTATCCGGTGCAGGTGATGGCGGCCGGTACCGGCCAGAGCCTGAAGATGGGCGAGAATGGCGACGCAGATCTGGTGATGACCCACGCCCCCTCTGCCGAGAAGAAGTTTGTCGACGCAGGCTTTGGCATCGAGCCGGTACACCTGATGTACAACGACTTCGTTATCGTCGGCCCGGCTAAAGATCCGGCAGGTCTCGGCAAACTGCACGACGCAGCCAAGGGGCTGCAAGCCATCAAGGAGCAGGGCCAGACCTTTATCTCCCGCGGTGACGAGTCCGGTACCCACATCAAGGAGAAGACCCTGTGGCAAGCCGCTGACGTCAAACCCGAGTTTGCCGGTTACAAATCCATCGGCCAGGGGATGGGCCCGACCCTGACCATGGCCTCCGAGCTCGGTGCCTACACCCTGACCGACCGCGGCACCTGGCTCGCCTACCAGAGCAAGCTGGATCTCGCCGTGCTGCTGGAGGGTGACAAGCGCCTGTTCAACCCCTATCAGGTTATCCTGGTCAACCCCAAGCGCTACCCGGATCTCAACACCGAAGGGGCGCGCACCCTGAAGAACTGGCTGATCTCCGAGCATGGCCAGAAGTTGATCGGCGACTTCAAGGTGGCGGGTCAGGCGTTGTTTGTGGCGGATGCCAACGGGAAATAATGGCAACCCTGACCCCTGCGATGACCTTGATGGCCCTCCCCCGGTTCGCTGAGGGAGGCGCCTGATGCCGACCCTGCTCGACACGACCGTATTGACGGCCCTCGCCCTGCACGATGAGAGAGAGGTCTGATGCCGACATTGATCGACACGACATTGGCGGCCCTCGCCCTGCTGTTCAGTGGTGACACCGAACTGTGGCAGGTGGTGGGGGTCTCCTTCTCCGTCTCCTGCATCGCCCTGCTGCTGGTGCTGCTGCCCGCCTTGCTGCTGGGCTTTGCCCTGGCCTATCTGCCGCTGCCCGGCCGCTGGCTCTGGCTCTCCTGCATCAACACCCTGCAGTCGGTGCCGACCGTGGTGATCGGTCTTTTGCTCTACATGCTGCTGTCGCGGGCCGGCCCTTTTGGCGACTGGAAGCTGCTCTTTACCCAGCAGGCGATGGTGGTGGGGCAGATGCTGATCGCCTTTCCGGTGATCGCCACCATGGCTCACGCGGCGTTTGTCCAGAGCGATCGGCGCGCCTGGGAGACTGCCCTGACCCTGGGGGTCTCCTGGCCCAAGGCGCTGATCGGCCTGATGCACGAGTGCCGCTTTGGCCTGCTGGCCGCCATCATCGGCGCCTTCAGCCGCATCGTCACCGAGGTGGGCTGCTCCATGATGGTGGGGGGCAATATCCTGCACTTCACCCGCAATATCCCCACCGCCATCGCGCTGGAAACCCAAAAAGGGGCCTTCACCCAGGGGGTGGCACTCGGCATAGTGCTGCTCACCCTCGCCCTCTTGCTCAACCTGCTGCTGACGGCGTGTCGCGGCCACAGCTATCTGAAGAACTGACCATGCCCCCACTGTGTACCAACAGGAGTACCCCATGGCCCTGACCGCCCACCAGCTGACGATGCGCTTTGGCGAGCGCCAGCTGTTCGAGATTGACCGGCTCGCCATCGCACCGGGGGATGCCATCTGGCTGCATGGAGCCAACGGGGTGGGCAAGACCACCTTGCTCAAAATCCTGGCGGGGCTGCTGACCCCCACCCGCGGTCACACCAATCTGCCGGGGCGCTGGCAACAGCGGCTCAACCGGCTGCTCAAGCGGGATCTGGGGCCGGGCCGGGTCACCTATCTGCACCAGACCCCCTATCTGTTCGATCGCACCGTGCACGACAACGTGGCCTGGGCGCTCGATAAACAGCTCGGCAGCGAGATCCGGGTGTTCGAGGCGCTGCGCCGGGTCGAGCTGGAAGGGCTGGCGCGGGAGCACATCAGCATTTTGTCCGGTGGCGAACGGCAACGGCTGGCGATGGCGCGCGCCTGGGCGCTGCAACCGGCCTTTCTGTTGATGGATGAGCCCACCGCCAATCTGGACACACATTCGGTTGCCCTGATGGCCGCATTGGCGCAAGATCTGCGGGAACATGGCAGCGGCCTGGTCGTCATCAGCCACCAGAGCAATGCCCTGACCGACCTGTGCGAGCGGCAATGGACCCTCGCTCGTGGCCAGCTGCAAGAGACGACCCCTTTAAAAATCATCGAGCGACATGACTTCAAAAAGCGACAGCCACTCTGATCCCGTTGCCGTATCAGCAGTGATCCTGGCAGGAGGCCGCGCCACCCGGATGGGGGGCGAAGACAAGGGATGGGTAACACTGGCGGGACGCCCTCTTATCGACCATGTTTTGGCGCGCCTGCGCCCCCAGGTGGATGAGGTACTGATCAACGCCAACCGCAGTCAGGCCCGCTATCAGGCGCTGGCCCCGGTCATCAGCGATGACAACAACGACTATCTCGGCCCGCTGGCGGGCATGCAGGCTGGCCTTGCCGCAGCCCGTCACGACTGGGTGCTGTTCGTTCCCTGCGATGGCCCCGCCCTACCGCTGGATCTGATGAGCCGCTTTCGCGCCGCCCTGACCCCGGATACCGAGCTGGTAGTGGCCCACGACGGCGACTGGCTGCAACCCGTGGTCGCCCTGCTGCACAAATCCCTGCTCCCCTCCCTCACCGCCGCACTGGCAGAGGGGGAGCGCAAAATCGATATCTGGTTTGCCCGCCACAATATGGCGGGGGGGAGCTTTGCCGATCAGCCGGATGCCTTTATCAATCTCAATAGCCCGGACGAGCTGGCCGCCTACGAGGCCCGTCTGCTTGCCCCGGCTATCGACCCCCAACAAGGAGTCACCTCATGACCCCGGCCCCCACTCTTCCCCTGCTCGGCTTCGCCGCCTGGAGCGGCACCGGCAAGACCACCTTGCTGGAGCAGTTGATCCCCCTGCTGGTGGATCGCGGCCTGCGCATCGGGGTGCTCAAGCACGCCCACCACGACTTTGATATCGACCAACCGGGCAAAGACAGCTACCGCCTGCGCAAGGCGGGTGCCCAGCAGATGATGGTTGCCTCCCGCCGTCGTCATGCCCGTATCATTGAAACGGAACTGGCCGAAGCCGATTTTCGCCAGTTGCTGGCCAGCTTCGATCAGACAGAGCTCGATCTGCTCTTGGTCGAGGGCTTCAAGCACGAGCACTTCCCGAAAATCGAGCTGCACCGCGCCGAGATTGGCAAGCCGCTGCTCTTCCCCGAAGACGGCGACATCATCGCGCTGGCCAGCGATCAACCCCAACAGAGTGGCGAACAACAGCAGACAAGCCTGCCCCGACTCGATATCAACGATCTGGCGGCTATCGCCGACTTCGTCTGCCGCTGGCTTGACGGCTGCCAGAGCAAGGAGCCGGAGGCGGGCAAGGGCTTTCTCTCGGTCGAGGCGGCCCGCAACGCCATTCTGGCGGCCCTCACCCCAAGCACGGCCTGCAGCGACAAACCGCTGGCCCAGTGCCACGGCGCCGTGCTGGCCGCCGATCTGATAAGCCCCATCAATGTGCCGCCCCACGCCAACTCGGCGATGGATGGCATTGGCCTTCGCAGCGACGATCTCGCCGCCGGTCGCTGGCAACTGGTGGGGGAAGTGCTGGCGGGCCAGCAGCGCCACGAGCCTGTGCTGGCCGGTCAGGCGGTGCAGATCATGACCGGCGCCCCGCTCCCCCCCGGCGTCGATACCGTGGTGATGCGGGAAGAGACGCAGATTGAAGGTGAGTGGGTCACCGTCACCGCTCCGATCCGCGCAGGACAGAATGTGCGCCTGGCCGGCGAAGATCTCGCCAAGGGCGCTGTCGCCATCCCGGCCGGTACCTGGCTTGGTGCCCCCCAACTGGGGCTGGCGGCATCACTCGGCCAGGCATCGCTCTGCGTGCGCACCCCGCTGAAAGTGGCGCTGTTCAGTACCGGCGACGAGGTGCAAGCGCCGGGCGAGCAGCTCGCCCCCGGCCACATCTTCGACAGCAACCGCTTCACCCTGATGGCCCTTATCCGCGCCGCCGGTTGCGAGGTGATGGACCTTGGCATCATTCCCGATGACAAGACCATTCTGCGCCAGCAGCTGGAGCAGGCCGCCGCCAGCGCCGATCTGGTGCTGAGCTCCGGCGGGGTCTCGGTAGGCAACGCCGACTTTATCAAGCTGGTGCTGGCAGAGCTCGGCCAGATCGATTTCTGGCGCATCCAGATGCGCCCGGGCCGCCCGCTCGCCTTTGGCAAGCTGGGGCAGACCCCCTTCTTCGGCCTGCCGGGCAATCCGGTGGCGGCGATGATCTGCGTGCTGCAGTTTGTCGAGCCCGCTATCGCCCGCTTGCAAGGCAAGCGGTGGCAGCCGCTGCGCCTCTCGGCACTGGCAGACGAGAAGATGAAGAGCCGCCCGGGGCGCACTGAATTTCTGCGCGGCATCTTTCATCAGGACCGTAACGGCCAGTTGCGGGTGCGCACCACAGGGCCACAGGGCTCGGGTATTCTCAGCTCCATGAGCGATGCCAACTGCCTGATTGAAATCGTACCGGATCAACCCGGGATCGCCGTTGGCGAACGTGTCTGGATCCACCCCCTGCAGGGACGACTGGCCTGAATCCCGACGGGGCGTCGGCCGGATGCACGGCGCCCCGTCCCCCACCTGACAGGAGGCAGACCGTGCGTCTTGATGCCCCCCTCTCCCGACTCGATCTACTGGTCTATGGCCGCTACCGGATCGTCCATGGCCTGCGCATTGCGCTCGCCTTTATGCTCACCTTTCTGCTGACCCGCGAGCTGAAACTGCCGGAGAGCACCTGGCCGCTGATAACCTTGGTGGTGGTGATGGGCCCCATCTCGTTTTGGGGCAATGTGCTCTCCCGCGCCCTGCAGCGGGTGGTGGGCACCATCTTCGGCGCCAGTTGCGGGGTGGTGGCGCTCTATCTCGAGATCTACTCCCTGCCACTCACCCTGATCTGGTGCGGGTGCATCATGTTCCTCTGCGGCTATCTGGCCCTCGGCAAGCGCCCCTATGTGGGGCTGCTGATCGGCATCACCCTGGGAGTCACCATGGGGGCCATGCCGGGGGACATAGAGACGGCGCTGTGGCGCAGTGCCGACGTGATACTGGGCTCCCTGCTGGCGCTGCTCTTTTGCAGCATCTACCCCCAGCGGGCCTACAGCCACTGGCGGCTGCAACTGCACCAGATCCTGCAGCAGTCGGGGCGGCTCTATCACACCCACCTCTCCCCCAATGTGCTGGAGCGCCCGCGCCTCAAGCACAATCTCTCCCAACTGCTGGCCCAGACCGGCAAACTGCGGGCCCTGCTGGCCCCTGCGGCCAAGGAGACGCGCCACAGCGTCGCCCTGTTTGATGCGGTGCAGGTCACCATGCGCAACACCCTCTGCACTCTTGAGATGCTGGCCAACACCTACTGGAACGATCGGGAGAGCCACTTCCTGATGCAGAGCACGGCTGCGCTGCAAGCCTGCCATCTGGCCACCGAGGAGGCGATCAACCAGCTTGCCCTGATGATGCAAACCGGTGACGGGCGTGGCGCGGATGCCGCCATCGCCCGCCTGCACGAGGTAGCAACCCAGGTATCGCTGCCGCCCAACGCAGAGGCAGCCATCAATGGTTACCTCTGGCTCAACGTCCAGCTGACCGAACAGCTCACCCACCTGCGCCGCCTGCTGGGGCTGATCCTCACCCCGCCCCATCGCAAGCAGCCCGACTAGACCCAATGCAAAACGCCCCGCAGTGGCGGGGCGTTTTGCTGTCTGACTGGCCGTTTGGGCCATGAAGGCAGCAAATCTTAACTGGCATTGGCCAGCGGCTGCTCGGTGGTGAGGTAGAGGGAGAAATCCTGAATACCCGCCTGCAGGGCGGCAAAACAGTCGGGGTCTATTGCGGTGCCCAGATTCTCCGCCATCATCTCCAGCGCCTGCGGCACAGGGATGGCGCCGCGATAGGGGCGCTTGGCGGTGATGGCATCGAAAATATCGGCTGTGGTGATGATGCGCGTCTCAAGGGTAATCTCGTTCCCCTTCAGCCCCTTGGGGTAGCCCTTGCCATCGAGCCGCTCATGGTGGGCGCCCGCCACTTGCGCCAGCTCCTCGAAGGCGCCGATGCGGCTCAGGATCTCCTCGGTGTAGGCGGCATGCATCTGCACCGCCGCCCACTCCTGCGCATCGAGCTTGCCCGGCTTGTCGAGGATGGCGTTGCTCACCCCGAGCTTGCCCACATCATGGAGCAAGGCGCCCCGCTTGAGCCAGCGTCGACGCGACTCGGACAACCCCATCTGGGTGGCAAGAATGTCGGTATAGAGCGCAACCCTGCCGCTGTGACCCGCGGTGTAGGGACTTTTGGAGTCCACCACCTGCCCGAAGGCGGCCGCGATTTCATCCAGATAATCCTCATCCGGCGCCACCTCCCCCTGTCCGGCCGGGTGGACCAGCACCCACTCGGTCAGTCGGGGATCGGCCAGCCCTTGCCAGAACTCCTCGTCGGCCAGCGCTTCAAATTCCCGAACCAGCGCCGGATCAAACCAGCTGCCGCTGCGCTCGCGCAGCTCCTTGAGCGCCGCATCCGGACCTGCGGCTGCGTGAAACACATCCACCACCTGACAGAGCAGGGCAATACGGGAGAAGAGCGGGATCATCTCGCCTGCCAGTTGCAGGGGCCGACCTTTGCCATTCCAGTGCTCATCAAGGGAGAGGATGCCATCGGCTACCTCGTCACTGAAACGCAGCTGGCGAGCAATATCCGCCCCCCGATGGCAGCGGGTCTGGATCAGTTCGTTGGCAATCTGGTCACCGTTGCGAAAGATATGAAACAGGCTGCGAAAACGTCCCAGCAGATCCGCCTGCAAGCCGGTGTGGCCCAGCACAAAGTTGACTACCTCGGAGAGGGAGCCATCCACCAGTTTGAAATCGCGTTTGAAGTGAAGATCGTCGGTGAGATATAGCTCGCAGATGCGGGCGGCATTGCTGCTGCACCCAAGATCCTTAAGCAGGAGCGTGTAGTAGAGATCATGGCGCAGCCGGGCGTCCAGTCCCAGCCGTTCCCCCAGACGGGAACCTATCCAGCAGCAGCGAATGCAGTGTCCTCTTGGTTGCCCCTCGGTCATATCGAGCGCATGACTGAGGGAACCAATCAACTCCGCCAATCGCAATCCATTCACCGTCATAGTCTACTCCCTTAGACATCATGGCGATTTTGCCAGCAGATTAGGTATACCCCATCTGAAGCTGGATCGATCTGGATTCAGTTGAATTTAGGCAGCAGCCTTGCCCTGATTCGCCCGCTCTTCCAGCTCGGCGCGGCTCAGGGTAGATACAAAGCGGCCATCGAAGTAGATATCCATCAGCTCGCCACGCTTCTCGCCACGCATCATGCTGCGGCGGCCATCCAGATAGTGCACCTCCATCTGGGCGGTATGCTCGTCCGGGTAGCTGATCTCCACCTCGCGCACCCCTTGTGGCAGCATGGCCAGCGGCACCGTCTTGAGGGCCGGATCCAGATGCTGGTTCACCTTGATCACCGGATTGGCTTTCATGTCCACCACAGCTGGAGATTTGCCGGTGATGGGATTCTTGCCAGACCAGAACTCGATGGTATTGAAGACGAACAGGTCAGCGGTCGCGGCCAGACCGTAGACAGGGGAGAGCAGCATAAAGACCCCGGCACGAGCGTAGCGGTTATCCACCACGCTCAGGTTGCCCTTGGTGACCATGCCGGAAAGCCCCATCTGCCCCATACAGCCGCCCAGACCCATGCTCGCGACCATAACCAGCAGGGCCATTGCCCGCCCCTTCTGTTGTAATGCCATCGTGTTCTGTTCCTGCTCTGAAATAAATGAGGCGGCAAGCCTAATCAAGGGGCCAGAAGAGGACAATTCACAATGGCGGGACGATACAGGAGGGGTTCAGATTGGCATATCAAGTGCGCAATAAATAAGCACCGATGGGATTATCATCCGATCGGTGCCTCGTTCAACAACCCATAACCGTCAGGAGCCGATGGCCAGATTGGAGACTGTCTCGGTCACATTGATGGCACCCTGCTCGATCTGCGCCATCACGCCACTCACCTCGCCGATCTGCTCCTTGCCACGCTGGGCGCTGGTCGCCACCTCATTGATGTTGCCGGTGATCTGGGCCGTCAGTTCGCGGTTTTTCTGAACCACGCTGGCGATCTCGCCGGTCGAGAGGGAGGTGCGCGCAGCCAGCTGACGTACCTCGTCGGCCACCACCGCAAAGCCGCGCCCCTGATCGCCGGCCCGGGCAGCCTCGATGGCTGCGTTAAGGGCCAGCAGATTGGTCTGCTCGGCAATACTGCTGATGGTCGAGACAATGGCTTCAATGCTTTTCGACTGCTCATTGAGCTGGCCAATCAGGCCGGAAGTGCGACTCACCTGTTCGGAAATGGCGCTGGAGATGGCAACCGATGCCGCCAGCAGCTCAGACCCGGTTTCGGCAAAGCGGGTGGTCTCCTGCGAAATGGTCTGGGCTATGTTGGCCGCCTCGCTCACTGCCTGGGCGCGCTTGATCCGCTCTGTCACCTCACTGGCAAACTTGATCACCTTGACCACCTTGCCGCTCTCATCCTTGATGGGGTTGTAGGTAGCCTCCAGCCAGATCTCGTTACCGTGGCTGTCACGGCGACTGAACAGCCCCGACTTGAGCTGGCCGTGGGCCAGATCGTCCCAGAAGTGGGGTTGCTCGCGATAGAAGCTCTCATCGCAAAACAGCCTGTGATGCTGCCCCTTGAGCTGAGAAAGGGAGTAACCGACGCAGGAGAGGAAATTCTGATTGGCCGTCACAATCTCCCCCTTGGGGGTGAACTCGATAATGGCGAGCGCCCGATCGAGTGCCGAGATGATCGCTTTCTGACGACTCAACTGCTGATAACTCTCGGTAATATCGGAGGCTATCTTGACGACCCTGACCACCTTGCCCTCAACCTTGATCGGGAAGTAGGTAGCCTCCAGCCACAACTCCCTGCCATGTTTGTCAATGCGCTGGTAGATGCCACTGTGGGAATGCCCCTGACGCAACTGTTCCCAAAACTGGGCGTAGGAGGATGACTGGGCGTAGTGGGCATCACAAAAGATCCGGTGGTGTTTACCAATCACATCCTGCTCGCTATAGCCCACCACACTCAGAAACAGCGGGTTCACCTCGAGGATCTCGCCACCTGGTGTGAAACTGATGGTAGCGACACCGACTTTTACTGCATCAATAAATGCCTGGGCCTGGGCCAACTGCATTTGACACGCTTGTAATTCCGCTTTGATTTTGAAGTTGAACATCTTGCCCTGCCCCTCTGTTACCTGTTTACAACTACATCACATCTGCATGAACTTTAGACGAGAAACCATAGAGATAACGGGGCCCATCGATTAAGGTGCCAGGTCCCACTCCAGATAGGCCGGATTGGCGACAAAGCCGATCCGCTCATAGAGAGGGCGCCCCTGCTCGCTGGCATGGAGCCACACCTTGCCCAGCTGACGCGATCTGGCGAAGGCTGTAATGGCATCGAGCAGCGCCGTGGCGATCCCCTGCTGGCGCCATTGTGGCCGCGTATACATATTGAGCAGGTACCCCTCCATCCCCGCCAGATTGCCGGGATAGGGTGGCCGTTCAAACAATGCCAACGTCCCTGCCGCCACGATCTGTTTGCCGCCCTCTTGCATATCGGCCTCAGCCAGCCAGGATAAAGCACTCTCTTCACTCATCGCCCGGGTGAAATAGTCAAGGGTGGCCTGCCACAAGGCCGGGTCTGCCTGCGGCGTCACCAGCTCACCGACCTCACAAAACAGCTCCATGCGCAGCGCCACCAGTGCGGGAATATCTGCGGCCCTTGCCTGACGAATGATCATGGGTTGCTCCTTTTCTCTCATGGGAAATTTCGCCGGCCGTCATTATGACAAAGAGCGCCTTGTGGCGCTCTTTGTCATAGGGGAAACCACTGATAAATCAATGGCTGCGACGTGTCAGCCAGTGATCCAGGCTCAGCACACCGCCGCCCCAGATGATCAGGGTCAGCAGCATCCAGCCCCACAGCTGGTGATCGTAAAAGCCACCCGCCCAGAGGGTCGGGTAGGAGATCACCGCCATGATATTGAAGCCAAACAACAGCAAGGCGGCCGGGCGAGTAAAAAGCCCCGCCAGCAGGAAAAGCGGCAACAGCAGCTCGGTTGCCGTACCCAGATAAGCAGCCCACAACCAGGGCAGCAGGGGCACCTGATACTCGGATTCAAACAAATAGAGGGTGGAATCCCACGCCGTCAGCTTGAGCCAGCCTGAAGTGAAAAAAACCGAGGCGACCCACAGCCGCGCCAGCAACAGCACACCAGCGCTGCTCCAACGCGGCAAATCACCACTCGAGCTGGCCAGCGCCAGCCATTTGTTTGCCATCATGGCATTACCTCCATATCCACCAGCATACCAAGAGTTATCAGGCGAGTGAGATGTTCACTGGCCGCAGGGTCGGCCGCCAGCAGATCGACCAGCGCCGTACCAGCGAGACAACCCTGTAGCAGCGCCCACTCACCCGCCGTCAGGGGCAAGGGGGCAACCCGGCAATCCGGCTGTTTCTTCAATGCCAACCAGACGGGGGCATCAAGCACCTCCACCGCTTCACCACCATGCAGCGCCATCTGCCACAGGGCCAGCACCGGATAATCGCTGGCAACCAGCAGCAGATCCGTGGCTGGCAACAGCCGCAGCCGCTCCCATTGTTGCGGCGATAATGCGGCCAGACGCTCGGCTGGCCAGCAGCGTGATTCCAGCGGCAGCAGACTGGCACGCTCAAGCTGCCATTCGAACTGCGCCAGCGCCTCCAGCCAGGGCAGTCCGGTTGTAGTTGGCAAGCGGGCCAACCATTGGCCAAATCCGGCGCCATAGTGCATGACGCTCCCTTCCCTGAGGGGCTCGGCCAATACGAAGCCACGGGCCGCCGCTGCAAAAAAGTCATCCCCGACCATAGCCTTGACGGCGGGATAACTGCTCGCCAGCACCTCGCCAAGGCTCAGGATGAAGTGGTTGCGATAGACCTGCAGCACAGACTCGGCAGAAAAGAGCCGGGAGCTGATGTGAGGGGAAATGGCGTCAGGCGCCCCCAGCAGACCCTCGGCAAAATGCTGTTGCAGCTGTGCCAGCTCAGCCATGGGCCACCTCCCGTGGCGCACTCATGGCGCGCGCCTCATCCAGAATGGTACTGGCCTTCGCCGCCTCTGCCAGCAAGACCGGCAGCGGCGGGATCTCGAGGTCCCACTCAATCAGGGTCGGAATGGCCTGCTTGCGGCAGATCTGGCGATAGAGTTCCCAGACCGGCTCCACCACAGGGGCGCTGTGGGTATCGATATAGAGGGAGCCTTCCGGCAGCTGTTTCTCGGTATAACCGGCCAGATGGATCTCCCCGACGGTGGCGAGATCGATCGCCGCCAGATACTCATCGCAAGAGAAACCGTGATTGAAGGCACTGACATAGAGATTGTTGAGGTCGAGCAGGATGCCGCACTCGCTGCGCTGCTGCAGCTCGGCCAGAAATTCCCACTCGCTCATCTCCCCGGGCAGTTGCAGATAGGAGGAGGGATTTTCAATCAGCATGCGGCAACCCAGGGTCTGTTGTACCTGCTGGATCTTGTCGCTCATGTTGCGCAGGGAGGCTCGGGTATAGGGCACCGGCAGCAGATCGTTGAAGTAACGCCCGCCAATGCTGCCCCAGCTGAGATGTTCGGATATCCGTACCGGTTTGATCGCCGCGGCCAGTGTCGACAACTGCTGCAGATGGTGCGGATCGAGCGGGTCGGCAGAACCAAGGGACATGCCAACGCCGTGAAGACTGACGGGGTAGTGTTGCGCCAGTTCGGCGAGCACCTGAAAACCCTGGCTGTGCCGTTCGAAGTAATTTTCACTGTGCACCTCCAGCCAACCGACTGCCGGCAGGGTTTGCCGGATCTCGTCGTAATGGGGAGTGCGTAATCCGATACCAATCAAAGGGTTCATCGCAAGACTCGCTTTCGCCAACCAGAGAAGATGCAGGGGGCGACCCATTGGCCATCCCCTGCCCGATGTCTCTTACTTGGGTTGCAGCGAACCGCCGACCAGCTTCTCGCACAGCCCTTTGGGCATCACCACAAAGGCATCACCCTGAGCATCTTCCTTGGCAGTACCGGCGCAGGAGCTGCTCTTGGTCGCACAGTCATTTTTGCTGGCCTTGACCACGCCGTAGCACTTCTCCTTTTCATCGGCAGCCATTGCTGGTGCCGCGATAAATTGGGCGCCCAGCGCCAGCAGACCGGTCATGGCGGAGGCGATAGCAGTGCTTTTTTTAACATTCATGTTCATGTTCCTTTTGATGTCGTTGGATGTTGCTGATATCCCCGATTTGTCGCAACCGGGTACCTGCAATAGAACCGGCGAACGGGATATTCCCTTTCAAAAAAACACAAAAAAGAGTTAAACAACCCAAAGCGAAACAAACAAGGCATTGATTTAAAACAGCAATTTCTTCATTGAAAATTTCTCGACGACCACCCATTAATGAACGAGGAAAGTGCCATATGGTGCTTTCATCCCGTTAATCTTCTTCACTGCTTCCATCAAAAGAGATGCGTCAGACATAAAAAAGCCCCGCCAACAGGCAGGGCTGGATGCAACTTTAAAGAAACAAGAAACAAACAATCGGAGTGGTGTTGGGAGCCAGGAGTTGCGGCAAGCAGATAAAAAAAGAGACAGCTTTGGCTGTCTCTTTTTGCACATGGTGCGAATGGGGTTTAGTAGAAGATCCGCTCGCCACGCTCGCTCATTTTGAGCCACACCGGTTTGGTGCTGGTTTTGTTCCAGATCCGGTGCAGATAGCTGTAGAAGCGGGCACGATCGCTGCGAAACAGCATCACGGGGAAAGCCAGAATGCCCACCAGCAATACATAAATGCGACGAAGAATAATCTGAGTCAGGGAAAAGGGATGAAACATGATGTAACTCCTTACTGGTAAGACCACTGAGCAAAGATTACCCCACTCCATGTAGGATTACTACATCACCAACGCATTTTTTTATAAAAAAATGGTGAAAAATGGGAAATACTGAAAACGGGTTACGTCATTAACCAACAGTTAACAAACTTGCGAAAATCGTGCGCTTTGCCACAGTTATCAGGGGAAAAACATGCAGTAGGGAGACACGCATGAAACTGCCGGAAGTAGCACTGCTGGTGCTGATGGTTGCCCTGACACGGGCACAACTGGAGGAGTGGCAACTGAATCGGGAAGATGCCATCGTGCTGGCCGAACGGGGCGTGCCCACCGTCAGCCTGTGGCAATGCGGCACACTGAAGCAACGGATTGCGGATCTCAACCAGCACAGCGCCGAGGTGCAGTTTCAATATCGGGGGCAAAACATGGCGGATGTGAGCCACTATCTCGAGCGCGAGTGGAAACAGGCTGGCTGCGAACAGTTACTGGTACAGCAAGGATACTGACCAAGGCTCAGACTCGAAGAGTGATTATTGAGATAAACAGAGAAAATATGGAGGCACGTTCCGGAGTCGAACCGGACTAAACGGATTTGCAATCCGCTGCATAACCGCTTTGCTAACGCGCCATGCTGACAAGACTGATTGTCTTGAAAGTGAGTTCCATCGTTGGTGCGATGGAAAATTGGAGCGGGAAACGAGACTCGAACTCGCGACCCCGACCTTGGCAAGGTCGTGCTCTACCAACTGAGCTATTCCCGCGTTACTGCTTTCGTGCCAGTTACCTGACAACGAGGCGCATTATACGTAGCACGAGCGCCAGCACAACCCCTTTTTCGCAATTTAAACCCTGATGCAGACTGTTTGCTCAGGGTTTATACGCCTTGCTGCATTTTTCTCCAGTCAGCTGTGACCCACCAAGCGAATTTGGGATAAAGTCGTTGAAATGATTACGCTTTCGTTCGAGACTTGAGCGGCTTAATAACCGGATTCTCAATTGAAAATCACAAGATGAAATGGATCTTCACGCTTCGTGGGCTCAGGCCGCAGTTAATGCTGGCTTTTTTCATGTTGGGCATGGTGCCCTTTTTGGTCATCACCCTCTTCTTCCTATACAGCCACGGCAAGGATCTCACCACCCAGACCTCCAACCATCTGGTCTCCGTTCGTAATATCAAGAAGAGTCAGCTCGAGGATTACTTCAACAACCTCAAAGAGCAGATCATCAACTTCTCCCAGCAGGATTTTGCCGGCAACAGTATCGGCCGTTTCTATGGCTTTACCGGCGCCTTCGAGAAGTTGGGCACCACACCGCAGGAGGCCCGCAGCCGCGCCCAGGCCCGCTATCTGCCCGGCTCCTGGGATCAACTGCGCAAACCGGACAGTCAGGTGGAGATCGAACCCTCCATCACGGCGCTTATCCTCGCCGACGAGATGTATGGCCGGGTGCACCAGCGCTTTCATCGCGGCTATGCCGACATGGTGCGCAAGTCCAACTACAGCGACATCTTTCTGGTGGACCTCAACGGTGATGTGGTCTATTCGGTCACCAAGCACCCTAACTTTGCCACCAATCTGCTCTCCGGCCCCTATCAGGGCAGTGGCTTGGGCCAGACCTTCGCCAAGATCAAACGCCGCCTCGATGGTGGCCAGAAACCACAGCAGATCTTCGAGTTCACTGATTTTGGCCGCAACGAGCTGACCGGGCAGGTGGTCGCCTACATGGCAGCCCCCGTGATGCAGTACGACTATGTGCGCGGTGTGGTGATTTTCGAGCTGCTGCCGGACAAGCTCAACCAGATCATGGCGGAGCGGGAGGGGCTTGGCGAGACCGGCGAGACCATCCTGATCGGCCCTGACAAGCGGATGCGCGCCGATGCCTGGCTGGCGCCGGAGTTCAGCGTCGAGAACAGCTTCAGCCCCAATTTCCGGCCGCTGCAAACGCCCCTCATCACCAAGACGCTCTCCGGCGAGCAGGGGGTAGGGCTGTTCCACTCCTATCAGGATGACGAGGTGCTGGCCGCCTACACCCAGGTGAAGGTGTTCGATACCGAGTGGGCCTTTATTGCCGAGATCTCCACCCGGGAAGCCTATGCCCCGATCCGCCAGCTGGAGACGCTGGTCATCGTGCTGGGCGCGGGTTCGGTGCTGCTGCTGATCCTCTTCTCCCGCTGGCTCTCCCACTCCATCACGGCGCCGCTGCGCTCTCTCACCGAAGCAGCCGAGCAGGTGGCCGACGGCGCGCTGGATCACCCCATCGCCATCGAGCGCACCGGCGATGATATCGACCGGCTGGCCGAGGCGTTTCGCCATATGCAGCGCTCTGTGAAGGACAAGATCGAACTCATCGAACAGCAGACCCAGGAGCTGCAACAGCAGGTCAAGCTGACCCACAAGCAGAACCTCAGCCTGCAGCAGGCGGACAAACTCAAGGATGAACTGCTGGCCAACACCTCCCACGAGCTGCGCACCCCCATTCACGGCATCAAGGGGATGGCCGAGTCGATGCTCGCCAGCCAGCAGGATTTGACCGAAGGACAGCAAAAGCAGCTCGGGCTCATCATCAAGAGCGCCGATGGCCTGGCCCGTCTGGTGGACGATCTGCTGGACTACCATCAGATGCGCTACGGCCAGCTGGAGATCCACTCCCAGCCCGTCTCATCCAAGGGGGTTATCCGGCTGGTGCTGGACCTCTGCCAGCATCTGGTGCAGGCCAAACCCCTCACTCTGGTGGATATCAGCCCGGCCGAACTGCCGCCGGTGCTGGCCGACGAACAGCGGCTCGAACAGGTGCTCTACAACCTGGTGGGTAACGCCATCAAGTACACGCCGCAGGGCAAAGTGGTGCTCAGTGCCATCGTCGAGAACAACTTCCTGCGCATCAAGGTCACGGATACCGGCATCGGCATCGCCCCCGACCATCTGGAGCACATCTTCGAGCCGCTGGTGCAGATGAGCCCGGAGGTGAGCAAGCAGGGGGCAGGCCTTGGCCTCTCCATCACCCGCCAGCTGGTGCACTTGATGGGGGGCGAGCTGTTTGTCGAGAGCGAGCCGAGCGTCGGCTCTACCTTCGCCTTTACCCTGCCCCTTGCCACCGGCAAAGCGGCCAATCTGACTCTCGACAGCCGCCAGATCGAGCATCAGCTGGTGCGCCAGCAACCGCTGATCCTGCCGGACTGGGAGAGCGACGATCTGCCCCCTCCCCCCGAGGATGCGCCGCTCATTCTGGTGGTGGATGACGAGCCCATCAACCTGCACATCCTGCGCCATCTGCTGCAGCCCTGCGGCTACCGCATTCTGCCCAGCAGCGATGGCCACGATGCGCTGGCCAAGCTGGCCGAAGAGCCGGTGGACCTCATTCTGCTCGATGTGATGATGCCGACCCTTTCCGGTTTTGACGTCTGCCGTCGCCTGCGCCAGCAACACCCGAAAGATATGCTGCCGGTGCTGCTGCTCACCGCCCTCAACCAGCCCAAGGATATCGAGGAGGGCTTCGGGGCCGGTGCCAACGACTATCTGGTCAAACCCTTCTGCAAGGAGGAGCTGTTTGCCCGGGTCAAGGCACTGCTGGAGGCCAAGGCCGGACGCGCCTCGCTGGTAGAAAACCGGCTCTTGAAGCAGGAGATCGAACATCGCCTCACCCTGCAGGATCGACTGCATCAGGATCAGCAGCGCCTGCTGGCCCTGCTCGGCGAAGGGGCCGACCCCATGATCTTTATCGACGAGCAGGGCACAGTGCTGTTTGCCTCCCGGGTGCTGGCGCGCCTGCTGGGACAGGAGCCGGAAGCCATGGAGGGGCAGCCCCTCAATGAGTGGCTCGCCACCCCGCTGCAACAGCAGTGGCCCGACCTTGCCAGCGAGCGGGAACACAATCTGGAGTTTCTGGTGGCCGGGCAAAAAGATGTGCTCAACGCCCGTGCCCTGCCCATCGCGCTCGGAGGACAGGCCGCTTTCGCCCTCACTCTGAGTACCGAGCTGCGTCAGGATGAGAACCGGGTAATGGCGCTGGAGAACGCCCTCAAGAACCTCTCGCGGCAAGCCATCATCGAAGATGAACAGCTGCTGGGCGAGCTGAGCCGCCTGGGTGGCGAGTTCCGTTCGCTGGCCGACGACCTTATTCGCCAGCAGGATGACGAGCCGCTGCGCCGGGCGCTGGTAGAGACCATGCAGCTCACCCTGGATGCCTGGCAGCAGGGGACCGGCAAGGGCAAAATCGTGCTGGCGGAGAAGAGCAAGCTGTGGCGCGTCTATATGGACAGATCCAGCCCGCAGACCCGCACCCTCGACAAATACCTGAGTCTGGACACCCTGCCCAAGTCGCCACGCTGGAAGACGGTGGTGGCCACCACCGAGTATGTGCTGGGCCACTGCCCGCTCAATGACCACCAGCGCCAGCAGTTGCAGCACAGCGCCCAGACCCTGCGTCAACTCGCCAACCGCAAGCCGTGACACGGCGCCCTAAACGGGCGCCGGATCACAATTGGCAATCTGGTTTCTTTTTATGCAAAACAAAGCCCCGCCCGACCCCGAAACCGAGAGCAGATCCAATTCACAAATTTGTCATATACGCCATTTTCACAGCCACTTTCTACACGAGAGCAAATAACGCAAACCAATGATTCTAAACAGATAAAAAAGCATTTTGACGAGATTGACGTAACACCGTCAATTTTTACGAAAACAACGAAATCAATAGTTGTTGTTTTCCTGTTAATTCTGGTTTGCTTAGGGCGTTGGAAAACAGAACGACAAAGGTTAGACACCTGACCAACACAGAGGGCCGATTTCATCAGCATGCGAAACCGGTGCTCACACAAAACAAGGCGAACCCTCGGGAATGCCAAAAAATAAGAAAGGAAAACATATGCTTGCCAAAGTATCCAAAATCTCTACCGCTGTAATGCTGGGAACCATGATGCTTGCCGGTGCCGCCGGTAACGCCATGGCCGCAGACAATAAAACCGTGCTGACCATGGTCGCACAGCAGGAAACCGCCTGGGTCAAGAACTTCAACCCCTTCCTGCAAGCGGGCTTGCTGCACACCACCCGTCACTTCATCTATGAACCACTGGTGATCTTCAACGATATGCAAGGGGGCAAACCCGTCTATCGTCTGGCCACCAACTATGCGTTCAGCGATGACCTGAAATCCGTCACCTTCGATCTGCGTGACGGCGTGAAGTGGTCTGACGGCGAAGCCTTTGATGCCGATGACATCATCTTCTCCTTCAATCTGGTCAAGGCCAACAAGGCGCTGGATGAGCGCTCAATCTGGACCCAGATCAAGAGCGTCGAGAAGCTGGCCCCCAACAAGGTCAAATTCGACCTGACCGAGGTCAACACCAACGTGGTGAACGATCTGGTGCTGGTACCTATCGTGCCGGAGCATCAGTGGAAATCGGTGAAAGATCCGGTTGCCTTCACCAACGACAAGCCGGTTGGTACTGGCCCCTTCACCGAAGTGGACAACTTCTCCGCCCAGCTCTATACCCAGTGCCGCAACCCGCACTACTGGGATAACGCCAACCTCGCTATCGACTGTCTGCGTATGCCGCAGATGGCCACCAACGACCAGGTGCTGGCGGCTGTCATGAAGGGTGACATCGACTGGTTCGGCTCCTTCGTGCCGGATATCGAGCGCCTCTACGTCGGCAACGATCCGAAGAACAACAAATACTGGTTCCCAGCCTCCGGTACCGTGGCGTTCAACGTCAACTTCCAGACCAAGAACCCGGGCAATAACGAAGCCTTCAACGACATCAACTTCCGCCGCGCCTTCTCCATGGCGATGGACCGCCAGTCCATGGTGGATATCGCGGGCTACGGCTACCCCACCGTCAACGAGTACCCGTCAGGTCTGGGCAAAGCCTTTGACTCCTGGAACAACCCGGAAGTGGACAAGAAGTACGGCAAGTACAACAAGTTCGATCTGGAAGGGGCCAAGGCCCTGCTGAAAGAGGCAGGCTACAAGGATTGTGACGGCGACAAGTTCCTCGACACCCCGAGCTGCAAAAAGATCGAGTTCAAGGTACTGGTGCCGAACGGCTGGACCGACTGGGTCAACACAGTACAGATCGGTGTAGAAGGGCTGCAGGCACTGGGCCTGAACGCCAAGACCGCCACCCCGGAAGCGACCGTCTGGACCGAGAACCTGATCACCGGTGACTTCGACGTCGCCCTGCAGGGTTACTTTGCCGGTGCCAACCCGCACAAGTACTTCGAGACCGCGTTCCACTCCCGCAACATGGGTGACCGTGGCAACCGCTTCGCCGCGCCCCGTTACAAGGACCCCGAGCTCGACAAGCTGATCGATGACTTCACCCAGACCGCCGATGCGGCCAAGCAGAAGGAGATCATGTTCGCCATCCAGGATCGTGTTGGTGCCAACCAGACCATCATTCCGGTCTTCAACAACCCGACCTGGTATGAGTACAGCACCAAGCGCTTCAACGGCTGGTTCAGTGCTGATAACCCGGTAGCCAAACCTCAGCTCCACCCGGACACCCCTGAGCGTCTGCTGCACGTGTTGTCCCTCAAGCCAAACAGCTAAACAATCCCGGCCCCCTGCGGGGGGCCATCTTCCCCGTTAATCCCCTTATTGCCCGGCTTTGCCGGGGTTGGGGTAGCTATACCCGATGCGGGGCAGACTTGCAGTAAAAGGTACCATCATGGGATTCATACTGAGACGCTTTTCCTTCTATCTGGTTGCCTTTCTGGTAGCCGCCACCATCAACTTCCTGTTACCCCGTGCCATGCCAGGGGATCCTGTCTCCGTGATGTTTGCCCGCGCTGGCGCCATGATGGAACCCGCCGCCCTGGAAGCCCTCAAAGCCACCTTCGGCTTTGTCGACGGCCCCATCGGCACCCAGTTTCTCACCTATGTGAAGAGTGTCTTCACCTGGGATCTCGGCACCTCGGTGCGCTTCTACCCGCAGCAGGTCTCTGACGTGCTGGGCCGTGCCATCGGCTGGACCCTGTTTCTGGTCGGCACCTCCACCATCCTGAGCTTCTCCCTCGGTTCCATCGTCGGCATCTTCGCCGCCTGGTATCGCGGCGGCCGGATGGACAGCATTCTCTCCCCGCTCACCCTGGTGATGCAGGCCATTCCGCCGGTGGTGGTCTCCCTGCTCGCCCTGTTCCTGTTCGGGGTAAGCCTCGAGTGGCTGCCCATCGGCTACGCCTATAGCCCGGAGATCAAGGCTGACTGGGGCTGGGAGCACATCAAGAGCATCATGACTCACGCCATCATGCCGGTGCTGACCCTGGCCGTGGTACAGGTGGGGGGCTTTCTTATCACCATGCGCAACAACATGATCAACCTGCTGGGCGAGGATTACATCACCATGGCCAAGGCCAAGGGGCTCTCCAGCAACCGGGTGATCTTCAACTACGGCGCCCGCAACGCCATTCTGCCCAGCGTCACCGCCCTCTCCATGGCGCTCGGTTTCGTCATCGGTGGCTCTCTCATCACCGAAGTTATCTTCAACTATCCCGGCCTGGGCCTAACCCTCTATCAGGGCATTCTGGCCCGCGACTACCCGCTCATTCAGGGGCAGCTGCTCATCATGACCATCACCATGCTCAGCTTCAACTTCCTGGCCGACGTGCTCTACGTCTTCCTGGATCCCCGTCTGCGTACAGGAGGCAAATAAGATGCGTATGCCGACCATTCTCAAGATCCTGCTGGGCAACAAGAAGGCTGCCTGTGGCCTCGCCATCGTGGTTGCCTTCGTACTGATGGCCCTCTTTGCCCCCATTCTGGCCAGCAACGAGCCGACCAAACGGGTGGCTCGCCCGCACCAGCCGCCCAGTGCCGAGTTCGTGATGGGTTCAACCCGCATGGGCCACGATATCTGGGCCCAATTCACCAACGGCGCCCGTATCTCACTGATGGTGGGCTTCAGTGCTGGCCTGCTGGTCTGCACCCTGGCCGTCGCCATCGGCATCACTGCCGGTTACTTCGGCGGTCTGGTGGATGAATGCCTCACCTTCCTGATGAACGTGGTGCTGGTGATCCCCAACCTCCCCTTGCTACTGGTGCTGGCGAGCTTTATCGGGGAGGCGTCACCGGCGGTAATTGCCGTGATAATAGGGTTGACCTCGTGGGCCTATGGCGCGCGGGTCATCCGCGCCCAGACCCTGGCGCTGCGCGAGAAGGAGTTCGTCATTGCCGCCGAAGTGCTGGGCGAGCCGGCCTGGCGCATCATTCTGGTGGAGATCCTGCCCAACCTCATCTCTATCATCGGGGTGAGCTTCATCGGCTCCATCATCTACGCCATCGTCACCGAAGCGACCCTGGAGTTCCTCGGTCTCGGCGACCCGACCGTGGTGAGCTGGGGCATCATGCTCTACAACGCCCAGACCTCCAGTGCCATTCTGGTCGGCGCCTGGTGGGAGATCCTGGCCCCCTGCTTTGCCATCGCCACTCTGGGTGCCGGTCTGGCCCTGCTCAACTTCGCCATCGATGAGATTGCCAACCCGCAGCTGCGCTCCCACAAAGGGCTGAGCCGCTGGAAGAAACTCGCGGCGCCGGTCACCACTCCGGTTGCCACAGCACAGGAGAAGACAGCATGAACAAGCATCCCCTGCTGTCAGTACGCAATCTTTGCGTCGACTACATCACCGAAAATGGCGACGTGCGCGCCGTCAACTCGGTGAGCTTCGATATCCGACAAGGCGAGATCTTCGGTCTCGCCGGTGAGTCGGGCTGCGGCAAATCCACCGTCGCCTTCTCGGTAGCCCGGCTGCACAAGCCGCCCGCCTACATCAGCGGTGGCGAGATCCTGTTCAAGGGGGAGAATATCCTCCACTACAACGACGAACGGTTGCGCTCCTATCGCTGGCAACAGGTGTCGGTGGTGTTCCAATCCGCCATGAACGCCCTGAACCCTGTGCTGCGGATGGAGGAGCAGTTCTGCGACGTGCTGCTGGCCCACAACCCCGGCATGACCCGTTACGAGGCGATCAAGCGCGCCCAGGAGCTGCTCACCATAGTCGATATCCACCCGAGCCGGCTCAAGGATTACCCGCACCAGTTCTCCGGCGGCATGCGCCAGCGGCTGGTGATCGCCATCGCCATGGCGCTCAACCCCGAGCTTCTGATCATGGATGAACCGACCACGGCGCTCGATGTAGTGGTGCAGCGGGAGATCCTGCAGAAGGTCTATGCCCTGAAAGAGAAGTTCAACTTCTCCATTCTGTTCATCACCCACGACCTCTCCCTGATGGTGGAATTCTGCGATCGCATCGGCATCATGTATGCCGGTGAGCTGGTGGAGGTGGCTCCTTCCAAGGCGATCCTGACCGCGCCGCTACACCCCTATACCAGAGGGCTCGGCAACTCCTTCCCGCCCCTGCACGGGCCGAAGAAGGTGCTGGAGGGGATCCCGGGCACCCCGCTCAACCTGCTGGAGGTGCCGGTCGGCTGCCGCTTTCAGGCCCGCTGCGGCAAAGTGCACGATCGCTGCCGTCAGGAGTACACCAGATTGGCCGAGATCCGCCCCGGGCAACAGACCGCCTGCCACCTCTATGAGGAGCAGGGACTGCAACAAGATTCCGTGATCTATCTGGACAAGGCCGCTGGCTGTTAAGGATGTCTGTCATGCAAATCGCCAAAACCGATGCACCCATCATCGAAGTCCAGCACCTCTACAAGGACTTCCCCATCAACTCCAATGCCATCAAGAGTGGCAAGATGCGGGCACTCTCCGACATCACCTTCAACCTGCACCGGGGCCGCGCCCTGGCGGTGGTCGGGGAGTCGGGCTCCGGCAAGAGCACCATCGCCAAGATCATCGCCAAGATGTACAAGCTCAGTGCCGGGCGCATTCTCTATCGCGGCCACGATCTGGAGGAGTTCAACAAGGGCACCGCCCTGCTGGACTATCGCCAGAGCGTGCAGATGGTGTGGCAAGATCCGTTCGGTTCGCTCAACCCGACCCACACCATCTATCACCACATCGCCCGTCCCCTGCTGCTGCACAGCAAGGTGATCGACAAAAAAGAGCTGCCCGACATGGTCTACGCCCTGCTGGAAAAGGTCGGCCTGACCCCCGCCAAAGCAACGGCGGCCAAGTATCCGCACCAGCTCTCCGGCGGCCAGCGCCAGCGGGTCAACATCGCCCGCAATCTGGCGGTGGAGGCGGAGGTGGTGCTGGCGGACGAGCCGACTTCCATGCTCGACGTTTCCATTCGCATCGGCATCCTCAACCTGATGGAGCAGATGAAGAATGAGCTCGGCGTCTCCATGCTCTACATCACCCACGACATCGCCACCGCCCGCTATGTGGCGGAAGATCTGGCGGTGATGTATGTAGGGCACATGGTGGAGTGGGGCGAGGTGGACGAGATCCTGCACCACCCGCAGCACCCCTACACCCAGCTGCTCATCTCGGCGGTGCCCGACCCCGAGAAGAGTATCCACGCCGAGTTGGAGGGTGGCCGCAAGGGGGAGATCCCGCTCTGGACACCGGAGTCCTGCGGTTGCCCCTTTGCCGGGCGCTGCAATCAGGCGATGCCCCGCTGCAAGGAGGCGCTGCCCCCCATCACCAAGCTTGCCGACAACCACTTCGTGCGTTGCTACCTCTACGAGTGAGGGTGAGCCTTAGACCGGCCGGACAACCCTGTCCGGCCATGCCTCGATACGGGGCGGCCACAGCCCCGTGATGTGCCTCACCGCCCGGCGGTGAACCACAGGAGTAATACCTTGATGGAACTCTTGATCAATCAGGTGGGCTACGAGTGCGACGGACACAAGGTCGCCCTGTTGCAAACCTCCCCCGCCCCTGATCTCGGCGGCTATGTCAGGCTGCAACGCCTCGACGATGGCCAGATCCTGTTTGAAACCCCGCTGCAACCGGCTGGCAGCGTCTCTGGCTGGCAAGGCCGCGCTTACTGGCGCGCCGACTTCTCCGCCTTCAAGGAGCCCGGCCACTATCGGCTGGAGGCGATCACTGCCCAAGGCATAGTCCGCTCCACCCGTTTTGCCATCGGCCAGGATCTGCTGGCCAGCCGCTGTCTCTCCGATGTCATCCACTACTTCAAGGGCCAGCGCGCCAGCGGCACCTTCGATCGGGCCGACCGCAGCGCCCGCCTGTTTGGCACCGACCAGCAAAAAGATGTGCACGGCGGCTGGTTCGATGCCAGCGGCGACATGAGCAAGTACCTGAGCCACCTCTCCTACGCCAACTACCTCAACCCCCAGCAGACCCCTATGGTGGTGTGGGCCCTGCTCAAGTGCCGGGAACTGCTGGCCCCGCGCCGCGATATCGACGGGGTGAACCTCTGCAAGCGGCTCAATGACGAGGCGCTGCACGGCGCCGATTTCCTCTGCCGGATGCAGGATGAGTCAGGCTTCTTCTTCATGACCCTGTTCGACAAGTGGAGCAAGGATCCCGCCCAGCGCGAGCTGTGCGCCTATGCCACCCAGCAGGGGCTCAAATCCGCCAACTGGCAGGCGGGTTTTCGCCAAGGGGGCGGCATGGCCATCGCCGCGCTGGCCCGCGCCGCCCGCGAGAGCGTCAGTGGCGACTTCGATGCCAGCCGCTACGCCGAGGCCGCCAAGCGCGGCTACCTGCATCTGCGTGAACACAACCTTGCCTACCTTGATGACGGGGTCGAGAACATCATCGACGATTACTGCGCCCTGCTCGCGGCGGTGGAGCTGACCCGCACCTTCGGCAACGAGTGGCTGAATGAGGCGAGAGCCCGCGCCAGCAAGCTCTGTGCCCGCCAGCGCCCTCATCCTGAGCTAGGTCACTACTGGTCGGCCAACGAGGATGGCTCGCGCCCCTACTACCACGCCGCCGAGGCGGGTCTGCCGGTGCTGGCGTTGCTGGAATATCTGGGCGTAGAGCCGGATCAGGGGCACCAGGCCCGGGTGCAAACCGTAGTGGAGCAGGCGCTGGCCGCCGAGCTGGCACTGTGCGCACGGGCGGGCAACCCCTTCTCCCTCGCCCGCCAATATGTCAAAGGGGTGGATGAAGCGCCACGCGTCAGCTTCTTTATGCCCCACAATAACGAATCCGGTTACTGGTGGCAGGGGGAGAACGCCCGCCTCGCGTCTCTGGCGACCATGGCCTTTGCTGGCGCCCGCCACTTCCCCCGCCAGAGCCAGCCGCTGCTCACTTATGGCCGGCACCAGCTCGACTGGATCCTCGGGCAAAACCCCTTCAACGCCTGCATGCTGGCGGGCCACGGTATCAACAACCCCGTCTATACCGCCGGGTATCCCAATGCGCAGGGGGGGATCTGCAACGGCATCACCTCAGGGTTTGATGACGAAAATGAGGTGGCCTTTATTCCGGAGGAGTACAAGGATCGGCTGGATCAAAACTGGCGCTGGGGCGAGCAGTGGATCCCCCACGCCGCCTGGTTTGCCCTTGCCATCAGCTGGCAGAGTGCACTGGGTGATCGGAATGAGCAGGGAGAGCACCATGATTGAGATCGGCTCGAGCATCATTGGCATTGGGGAGAGTAGTGGATCCTCCATACAGCCAGCTTGGTTTGCCCTGGCCATCACCTGGCTGAATGCGCAGGGAAATGGAGGCCGCCATGATTGAGTTCTGGGTCGGCGTCGACGGCGGAGGCACCCACACCCGCGCCCGCATTCGGGATCGGGCGGGCAAGCTGCTCGGAGAGGGGCGCGCGGCAGGATCCAACCTGGAGCTGGGCATCCCCCATGCCCACGCCAATGTGCTGGCCGCCATCGCCAGCGCCCGCCTTGCCGCCGGGATCGCTATCGAGAGTGAACAGCAGATGGGGGTCGGGCTGGCGCTCGCCTCCGCCGAGCTGGCCGACTGCTATCACGCCCTGCTCGAGATGCCCTTCCCCTTTGCCAGCGTCAGGCTCACCTCCGATGCCTTCGGTGCCTGCCTCGGTGCCTTTGGTGGCCGTGAGGGGGCCATTCTGATCGCCGGCACCGGCTCGGTGGGGCTTGTCTATCAGGAGGGGCAGATCCGCACCTGCTCCGGCCGCGGCTTCCCCATTTCAGACATAGGCAGCGGCGCCTGGTTGGGGCTGCGCGCCATTCAGCAATCCCTGCTCTGCCACGACGGCATTCTGCCCCCCAGCACCCTCGCCATCCGCCTGATGGACCGCTTCAAGCGGGATCAGGCCGAGGTGGTTCGCTGGGCCGCCCGCGCCATTCCGGCGGACTATGGCCACTTTGCCCCCTGGGTGTTCGATGCCGCCAGCGATGGCGACGAGCTAGCCAATCAGCTGCTGGACGAAACCTGCGAACAGCTGCGGATCCTGCTGGAGGGAATGACCCAGCTGGGTGCCGGACAGATCGCCCTGCTGGGGGGGATTGGCACCCGCCTCGCTCCCCGTCTCGGCCAGCTCAACCTGATCCCCCCCCAGGCAGATGCGCTCGATGGCGCCATCCTGTTTGCCCAATCAGAGGATTTTCCATGTCTACACCCCTGATCCACACCCAGGTCGCCCGACGTGACGGCGAGGATGTCTGGTTCACTTTCACCCTCTCCCGCATGCCTGATACCAAGTGGAAGCTGCACTTCTGTCTGGCTCGCCATATCGACCCCGACTCCTTGCAAGGGGGCGAGCTGGAGCGCCAAAGCGGCAGCTACAAGGTGATTGTCCCGAACGCTGGCAGCTGCGAGCTGCGCTTTTGCTGCCGCCAGACCCCCATCAAGAAGCTCTCCGACATGCCGCAGGGCTTTTTCCTCAGCTTGCCGGAGGCGACCACAGGTGCCCAGCTGCTACCGGTGACGCTGGCGGCGCAGGATCTCGGACTGGAGAACCCGCCGGTAACCCGCCCAGACCTGCCGGATATCGAGCCTCTGCCCGGTATAGTGCCGCAACCGGCCCATCTGGTACTGCTGGAGGGGAACTTCCGGCTGGCCGAGCGGGCTCATGTCAGCGCCCCCCGCGATGTGCCGAAATTGCTGGCCCACTTCAACGAGCTGACGTCGCTGGCGCTGGAGCAGGATCACGACGCTGAAATCCGGCTGACCGAGGACAAACTGGCCCCCGAAGCCTATCAACTTACCATCACGCCGCAGGAGGTGGTGATTGCCGCCGCCGACGAAGCGGGCTGGCGTCATGGGCTGGTCACGCTGGCTCAGTGGTATCTGCAACATGGGGAGAGCCTGCCCTGCATCACGCTGGAGGATGCCCCGCGCTTTGGCTTTCGCGGCATTTTTCTCGACTGCGCCCGCCACTTCCACACTCCGGCCACCATCAGGCGCCTGCTCAAGCTGATGAGCCTCTACAAGTTCAACCGCTTCCACTGGCACCTGACCGATGACGAGGGGTGGCGACTCGAGATCAAGGCCTTCCCGGCATTGACCGACGTGGGTGCCTGGCGCGGCCACGATCTGGCGATCGGCCCCCAGCTCAGCGGCGGCGCCGAACCCTATGGCGGCTACTACACCCAGAGCGAGGTGAAGGAGCTGGTGAGCTATGCCAGTGAGCTCGGCATCACCGTCATTCCCGAGATCGACATTCCGGGCCACTGCCACGCCGCCATCAAGGCGCTGCCCGAGCTGCTGATCGAAACGGCGGATCACTCCTGCTACCGCTCGGTTCAGCATTTCGATGACAACGTGCTCAACCCCGCCCTGCCCGGCACCTACCGCTTTCTGGAGGCGGTGCTAGACGAGGTATGCGAGCTCTTTCCCAGCCCGCAGATCCACATGGGGGGTGACGAGGTGCCGACCGGGGTCTGGACCGACAGTCCCGCTTGCCAGCAGCTGATGGTCGAACAGGGCTACGCCGACTGCCGAGAGCTGCAGGGCCATCTGCTGCGCCACTGCCAGCGCTATCTGGCCGCCAGAGGCAAACAGATGATCGGCTGGGAGGAGATCCTGCATGGCGACAAGGTGAGCCGCAAAGCGGCCATCTGTGCCTGGACCAGCTTTCAGGCGGGGCTGGACGCTGCCGCAGCCGGTTATCCGGTGGTGATGGCGCCCGCCCAGTTCCTCTATCTGGATCTGGCCTGGAGCGCCGATATTCATGAACCCGGCCTCTACTGGGCGGGTACCCTCAATCTGGAGCAGATCTACTCGTGTGACCCTGCCCCAGCCGATTTCCATGCCAACGATAACATCCTCGGGGTGCTGAGCCCCTTGTGGTCAGAATTGATCACCAGCCGTGATCGTCTCGACTACATGTTGTTCCCGCGTATGCTGGCCACGGCCGAGGTGGCCTGGAGCGATCCCGCCCACAAGGGCTGGGAGCACTTCGCCGCCCGCCTGCCGGGTCAGCTGCAGATCCTCGATCAGTTGCAGGTGCGCTACCGGATGCCACAGAGGTAATGTTGTCTCTACTTTGGCGGCCAATTGGCCGCCTTTTTTACGATTAACCAACAAAACATCAACTTCCCCCTACCATTCATCCGCCATTATTGGCAAAATCCAGCCCCCAATGAAGCTGGTCTGCCTCCTGCTGGCGCGAGCCTGCGGCCACCTCCAGATCTGCCACAATAACAACGACAACATTATCAACAAGAACATCGGAGCGTATTCCTATGGCCCGCAGAGACGTCCATACCCTGGATAGCGAAGTGGAGTTTCCTGCCGACGTACAACTGGTCTCCACCACTGACCTGCGCGGGGTGATCACCTACGCCAACCCGGCCTTTTGCGAAATCGCAGGCTACACGGTCGATGAACTGGTGGGACACAACCACAATCTGGTACGCCACCCCGACATGCCCAAGGCCGCCTTCGCCGATCTCTGGGCCCGCCTCAAGGAGGGCAAACCCTGGCGCGGTATGGTAAAAAACCGCTGCAAGGATGGCCGTTACTACTGGGTAGATGCCTATGTGACCCCCATCTATGAAGGCAACAGGATCAGCGGCTACCAGTCGGTACGCTGCAAGCCCGAGCCCCAATTCAAGCGCATCGCCGCTCAGACCTACCAGGCACTGCTCAAGGCCGAGCGCGGCAACAGCAGCAACCTCCCCTCTCTTGCCAAAGTACGCACCCCGGCCATTACCCTGCTGCTGCTCGGCCTGATGGGCTGGACCTTCGCCAGCCAAGGGGCCATGACCGTCCTGCTGATGCTGCTGCCCCTGTTGCTTATTGGCGGAGCCTACTGGCGCGAGCTCTTTGCCCTGCCCCACTATCTGCAGAAACTGGGCCGTGAATATGACAGTCTGACCCGGCTGGTCTACTCCGGTGACAACCCCGGCGCCATTGCCGATTTTCATATCAAGATGCTGCAGGCCCGCATCCGAACCGTTTTGGGGCGGATCAACGATGCCACGGCACCTCTGCAAACCCTGGCCATCAATCTGAAGCAGGCCTCTCATCAAGCCTGTCTCGATATCAACGAGCAAGATGCCCAGACCCAGCAGATGGCTACGGCTATGACTCAGATGGCCAGCACGGCCCACGAGATCGCCCGCAACATTCAGGACTCCAACGGTCAGGTCAACGAAGCTCGCAATCGTTGTGAACAAACCAACCAGCAGTTGAACCAGACCGAGCAACAGATCGAACAGCTCGCCAAACAGGCAGAGCTGGCGTTCAACTCGGCAGTAGAGCTCGCCAGCGAATCCGAACGGATTGGCAGTGTCATGGGCGAGATCCAGGGCATCGCCGAGCAGACTAACCTGCTGGCCCTCAACGCCGCCATCGAAGCGGCTCGCGCCGGAGAGCAGGGCCGTGGTTTTGCGGTGGTCGCAGACGAGGTGCGAACTCTATCGACCCGCACCCACAAGGCGACCGAGCAGATCCAGGTCAGCATCAAGCAGATCCAGCACACGCTGGGACGCTGGAAGGGGATGATGCAGGAGAACCTGCAGCAGACCCGCGCATGTGCCGATATGACCCGCCAGGGCGCCAGCAGCCTCCATACCGTGCTGGCAGAGATAGAGCTGGTCACCGAACACTCCACCCAGATCGCCACCGCTGCAGAGCAGCAACAAGCGGTCGTGGAGGAGATCAGCCGCAGCATCCACCAGATCTCCGAGTACTCCCACGCCAACAGTCAGAAGATGCTGGATGTCGATCACTCAAGTCAGGCTCTGCTGGAACGTGCCAAGCAACTGAAGGGGCTTAGCCAGACCTTCGGCTGAATCATTGCCAGCCCCATGACAGAAGCGCCACAATGGCGCTTCTGTTGTTTTTGACGAATCGGGTCTATGAGCATTGAATCAAGTCCGTCCCCATTCAACAAAGCTGCCCGTATCGAAGCGATCATCGCCTTGATCCCGGCAGGCCGGGTGGTCAGTTACGGTCAGGTGGCCGATCTGGCGGGGCTGCCCGGACGGGCAAGACTGGTAGGCAAGGTGCTGCGGGAAACCGACAAGGTACTGCCGTGGCATCGGGTGCTGGGCGCAGCGGGCACTATCTCGTTACCGAAAGGATCGCCAAGCTTTGCCGAACAGACGGGACGCCTGCAGCAGGAGGGGGTCGTGGTGATCGGTGGGCGGGTCAGAATGAAGGAGTGGCAATGGCAGCCCGATCTGGCCGAGCTGCTTTTTCTACTGCCGTTTTGAGGGGATCACCGCCGGATCACTCCAGCGGCGCCAGGATCTCGTCGCTGCGCACCTGCACCGGTATGGTCTCATCCGCGCGCTGCAGCAGCACCAGCAGGCTCTGCCGGTCAACCTCCAGCACATAGGCCGCCCCTTCACGGGTCATGCAGCTCATGCCCGGCCGGATCTCGTTTATCTCCATCTCAACCTCCTTGTCTACTTCGCGATTGATGACAGCTGCACTCCTTGCAGCTGTATCAGTATACCGCTATCCATAAGCAAAGAGGCCCCTTGTCGGGGCCTCTTTTCATCAGGCTTTTTTAGCCTTTGGCAAACTCTCTTGCCAAGTACCGTTGTCGTAGTGAGCGGTCCAACCGGTCGCCTTGCCGTTGACCTCGCTCATCACGTACTGCTCCTTGGTCTTGCGACTGAAACGTACGATGGCGGGGTTGCCGTCCGGATCAGTGAGCGGGGCACCGGCCAGATACTTGTGCTTGGCGGAGATGCGATCTTTGAAGCGCTTGAGCTCTTCCACCAGCGGCGCGCGGGTCTCGCGGGATTTGGGGAAGTTGCTGGCCGCCAGGAACAGACCGGCAGCCCCGTCACGCAGCACAAAGTGAGCATCGGACTGGGTGCACTTGAGCTCCGGCAGCGGCACCGGATCCTCCTTCGGCGGCGCGATGTCGCCGTTTTTCAGGATCTTGCGGGTGTTCTTGCAGGTCTCGTTGGTGCAGCCCATGTACTTGCCGAAACGGCCGTTCTTGAGCTGCATCTCGGCTCCGCAACGGTCACACTCGATGCTCGGCCCTTCGTAGCCCTTGAGCTTGAACTGGCCCTTCTCGATCTCGTAGCCATCGCAATCCGGGTTTCGACCACAGACGTGCAGCTTGCGGCTGTCGTCGATGATATAGGCATCCATCGCTGTACCACAGACGCCGCAGCGGTGCTTGGCGCGCAGCGCTTCGGTTTCCGCCTCTTCGCCGTCAGTGGCGGAGACAAACTCATCGGCAGAGACCAGGTTGATGGTCTTCTTGCAGCGCTCTTTCGGCGGCAGGGCATAGCCGGAGCAGCCGAGGAACACGCCGGTGGTGGCGGTACGAATGCCCATCTTGCGGCCGCAATCCGGGCAGTCGATGTCGGTCATCACCATCTGGTTGGCACGCATGCCGCCCTCTTCGGGCGCCTTGTCAGCCTTCTCCAGCTCCTGGGTAAACTCGGCGTAGAAGGCATCCAGCACCTTCTTCCACTCCAGGCTCCCTTCGGCGATGCCATCGAGTTTGTCTTCCATCTTGGCGGTGAACTCGTAGTTCATCAGCTCAACGAAGTTCTCCACCAGACGATCGGTGACAATCTCACCCATCTTCTCGGCGAAGAAACGGCGGCTCTCGACCCGCACATAACCGCGATCGACGATGGTGGAGATGATGGAGGCGTAGGTTGACGGACGGCCGATGCCGCGTTTTTCCAGCTCGCGCACCAGCGCAGCTTCAGTGAAACGGGCAGGCGGTTTGGTGAAGTGCTGGCGCGGATCCAGCTTGACCAGTTTCAGCACCTCGCCAACGGTCACCGCCGGCAGCTGACTATCTTCACCCTTGCGACCCATCGGCGGCAGAGCCTTGGTCCAACCGGCGAAGCGCAGGGTACGGCCACGAGCCTTGAGCTCGAACTCACCCGCCTTGACGGTCAGGGTGGAGGAGTCGTATTGAGCCGGGGTCATCTGGCAGGCAACGAACTGACGCCAGATGAGATCGTACAGACGCATGGCATCCGGCTCCATCCCTTCCAGCATCTCGGCAGTCACCTGTACGTTGGAGGGACGGATCGCCTCGTGCGCTTCCTGGGCATTGGCCTTGGCGCCATACAAATTCGGCTCGGCTGGCAGATAGGCAGCGCCATACTGCTCGCCGATATATTCACGCACCGCCTCAACCGCCTCTTTGCTGAGGTTGGTGGAGTCGGTACGCATATAGGTGATGTAACCCGCTTCATAGAGACGCTGGGCCATCATCATGGTCTTCTTGACCCCGAAGCTCAGACGGGTAGAGGCCGCCTGCTGCAGGGTGGAGGTGATAAACGGCGCGGACGGCTTGGAGCCGGTCGGCTTGTCTTCCCGGTTAACGACCTTGTAGTCGACCCCTTCCAGGGCTGCGACAGCGGCAAAGGTCTCGGCCTGGGTCACCGGCTTGAAGTCGGCACCATTGCGGCTGACCACTTCCATCCGCAGATCGCTCTTGTCGGCGGTCAGCAGGTCGGCATTGAGATCCCAGAACTCGACCGGAACGAACGCCTTGATTTCGCGCTCTTTATCGACGATGAGACGCACCGCAACGGACTGCACTCGACCGGCGGAGAGACCGCGGGCCAGCTTTTTCCACAGCAGCGGGGAAACCATGTAACCCACCACGCGGTCGAGGAAACGACGGGCCTGCTGGGCATTGACGCGGTCAATATTGAGTTCGGACGGCTGGGCAAACGCCTCCTTGATGGCGCTCTTGGTGATCTCGTTGAACACCACACGCTTGTAGCGGCTGTCGTCGCCACCGATGATCTCGCGCAGGTGCCAGGCGATCGCCTCTCCTTCTCTATCCAAGTCGGTTGCGAGATAGATGGTGTCGGCTTTCTCGGCCAGACTTTGCAACTCGCTGACCACCTTCTCCTTGCCGGGCAAAATCTGGTAGTTAGCCTGCCAGCCAGCGGTCGGATTGATACCCATCCGGGCAAACAGGGCCTTGCGATCCTTGGCAGCCTTCTCGGATTCGCTCAACTTGATGCCGCGAATGACAGGTTTCTTGGGCTCGGTGCTGGCGCTGCCGCTGGTGGGCAGATCGCGAACATGACCAACGCTGGATTTCACCACGTAGTCCTTGCCCAGATATTTATTGATCGTCTTGGCCTTGGCCGGAGACTCCACTATGACCAGTGATTTGCCCATGCTGTAACTATTATCCTCATTGCACCCGACGGGGTTGGTGTGCGGTTTTGTGGGGCTGTATAAGAGATTTGGCGCGAAAAAGCAATCTTGTGAGCAAATTTGCCTGACCAGCCCGAACCACACGGCTTCTTTTATTGCTTCTTTATTTATTAATGCGAAGGCAACAGGCCGGACGCAACCGCTTTTTCAATTTTCTGCCATACCGCCCCTCTTTTTATATCTGAAACGACATAAAAACGTCTGCTGGTTACCGGCTTGTTACAAAAACATAAAATCTCTTTATAATGGCCCAACCCCGACGCATTGTGCGCGGAAGGAACCGCTACCCATCATAAAAATCGAAAGGATGTACTCAATGAAGCACTTCGAGGTCAATTTCGACGGTCTGGTCGGCCCGACTCATAACTATGCTGGCCTCTCCTACGGCAATGTTGCCTCCCAGAGCAATGCCCAGGAGGCTTCCAATCCGAAAGAGGCCGCCAAGCAGGGGCTGCGCAAGATGAAGGCGCTGACCGAGCTTGGCATGACCCAGGGGGTACTGGCGCCACAAGAGCGTCCCGATCTCGCCACCCTGCGCCGCCTCGGCTTCACCGGCAACGATGCCCGGGTGCTGGAGCAGGCCGCCAAGCAGGCACCTGCCGTACTGGCTGCCTG
>NZ_JRJY01000145.1:57576-90990 GCF_000801015.1 Aeromonas sp. ZOR0001
CTCCAGCATGTGGACCGCCAACGCCGCCACCGTCTCTCCCAGTGCCGATACCCAGGATGGCCGCATTCACTTCACCCCCGCCAACCTGACCAACAAGTTTCACCGCTCCCTGGAGCCGGACGTCACTGGCCGCATCCTGCGCGCCGTGTTCAACAACGATCGCCACTTCAGCCACCACCTCCATCTGCCGGAAAATGATCACTTCGGCGACGAGGGGGCTGCCAACCACACCCGCCTCTGCCGCGCCTATGGCGAGGCGGGGGTCGAGCTGTTTGTCTATGGCCGCAGCGCCTTTGACTACTCCCGCCCGGCGCCGAAGCGCTACCCGGCCCGCCAGACTCTGGAGGCAAGCCAGGCCATCGCCCGCCTGCATGGCCTTGGCGAGGAGAGCGTGGTGTTTATTCAGCAAAACCCGGAGGTGATCGATCAGGGGGTATTCCACAACGACGTGATCGCGGTGGGCAACCAGAACGTGCTCTTCTTCCACCAACAAGCGTTCCTCAACACCGAAGCGGTGCTGACCGAGATCAGCGGTAAGTTTGGCGAGGGGGATTTGCACTTTATCGAAGTGCCGACTGCCGAGGTATCCGTGCTGGATGCTGTGAAGTCCTACCTGTTCAACACCCAGATCCTCACCATGCCGAGCGGAGAGATGGCCATCATCGCCCCCACCGAGTGCCGCGACAATCCGGCGGTGTCGGCCTATCTCGGCAAACTGCTGACGCAGGGCACCCCGATCAAGGCGGTCCACTATATGGATGTGAAACAGAGCATGCGCAATGGCGGCGGCCCCGCCTGTCTGCGGTTGCGGGTCGCCATGAACGATCAGGAACTCGCAGCGGTCAATCCGGCCTGCCTTATCAACGACAGCCAGTTTGCCCGCCTCGATGGCTGGGTGGATCGCCACTACCGCGACCGCCTGACCCTCGACGATCTGCGTGATCCGGCACTGGTGCAGGAGTCCCGCAGCGCACTGGACGAGCTGACCCAGATCCTGAAACTGGGTTCGGTCTACCCGTTCCAGCGCTAGATGTGATGCCCGGGAAGACCGCCGACACTGGCGGTCTTCTGCTATCTGCCTGTCTTCAGCGCGATCGCCAACTTGCACGGATGCTGTTTTGTGCAGAAAAGCAGCGCACAACTTGCTGATAAGCTTGAATTTTGAGCTGGATGTATCAAAAAATCGACGAACAGTCATTTTTTACTGCCAGATGCCTCATCAAGGGGTTCACAAAGCCTCTGGATCTGATAGTATGCGCCTCGCACTTGGGGAGGGGTTCCCGAGCGGCCAAAGGGATCAGACTGTAAATCTGACGGCTCTGCCTTCGAAGGTTCGAATCCTTCTCCCTCCACCATTCAAGTGCAAAAGTAGTGACAATCAGGAAATACCCCGTGGAGGGGTTCCCGAGCGGCCAAAGGGATCAGACTGTAAATCTGACGGCTCTGCCTTCGAAGGTTCGAATCCTTCTCCCTCCACCATCATTCAAGAAAACTCGGCCTAGCGCCGAGTTTTCGCTTTCTGCCATTCCCCTCACACTTTTTCGGTCTTGTCAGATCTGACAGTTGCAATTGCATCCCATCTTGCTCATCGTGGCATCATCGACATCAGAGTGTTCATATCATGTTTGAAGTCTGGGACGAGCATGGTCACGCCACCGGTCTGACACTGCAGGCGCTCAAAGTCAGAATCAGCAACGACTATCAGGGCGATCTGATGGTGCGCTACAGCAACAAGCTGGGACTCCCCACGACCCTCTTTCTGACCATTCATCAGGGCGTTGCCTATCAACGCTTCAAAGCGGGCTCGCCAAAACTGGATTGGGAATGGCTGGCCAGCGCAGGCAATGGCCACAGCCCCCGCAATTTTATGAGCGAACAGTTTCCCGATTTTCAACTCGCACTAGATAATTGAACATCAGCAACTATCGCTAACCCACCACCACAGATTACCTAAAAACTGATTTTCCATTCGCATGATATTCCTGCCAAATTGCATGATGACGTGGGGGCGAGTACAATCTCGCACCCCGAATATCCGGCGCATCTTCTTTAGATAACCCCGGATATGCCGTCATCGGGTCGCGCTGCATTGAGCCTCCTCTCGGAGGGCATCTTGCACCGCAACTCAACCACTACGATGCCATCAGGTGGCATCGTCCTGATTTGCAATCAGATATAAAGAGTCCGCCATGTTTAAACCAGAATTGCTCTCCCCCGCAGGTTCCCTCAAGAACATGCGTTACGCCTACGCCTATGGCGCCGATGCCGTCTATGCCGGTCAGCCCCGCTACAGCCTGCGGGTGCGCAACAACGAATTCGATCATGAAAACCTGCAGTTGGGCATCAACGAAGCCCATGCACTGGGCAAGCAGTTCTATGTGGTGGCCAACATCCAGCCCCACAACTCCAAGCTCAAGACCTTTATCCGCGACATGCGCCCCGTGGTGGAGATGAAGCCGGATGCGCTGATCATGTCCGACCCCGGTCTTATCATGATGATGCGTGAAGCCTTCCCGGATATGCCCATTCACCTCTCGGTGCAGGCCAACGCGGTCAACTGGGCCACGGTGAAGTTTTGGCATCAAATGGGCCTGACCCGCGCCATCCTCTCCCGCGAGCTGTCGCTGGACGAGATCGAAGAGATCCGCATGCAGGTACCGGAGATGGAGCTGGAAGTGTTCGTTCACGGCGCGCTGTGCATGGCCTACTCCGGCCGCTGCCTGCTCTCCGGCTACATCAACAAGCGTGACCCCAACCAGGGCACCTGCACCAACTCCTGCCGCTGGGAGTACAAGGTGCACGAAGGTAAAGAAGATGACGTGGGCCAGATCGTCCACCGTCAGGAGCCCATCGCAGTGCGTCCGGACAACACCCTGGGCCTTGGCAAGCCGACTGATGCGCTGGTGCTGCTGGAAGAGTCCAACCGCCCGGGCGAGTACATGAGCGCGTTCGAAGACGAACATGGCACCTACATCATGAACTCAAAGGATCTGCGCGCCGTCGAGCACGTCGAGCGACTGACCAAGATGGGCGTTCATTCCCTGAAAATCGAAGGGCGCACCAAGTCGTTTTATTACTGCGCCCGTACCGCTCAGGTTTACCGCAAGGCCATCGATGATGCGGTGGCGGGTCGTCCGTTCGATCGCAGTCTGATGGGCACCCTCGAAAATCTGGCCCACCGCGGCTACACCGAGGGCTTCCTGCGCCGTCACAACCACAGCGAATACCAGAACTACGACTACGGCTACTCCGTCTCCGACACCCAGCAGTTTGTCGGCGAGATCACCGGTCGCAAAGGTGACATGGTCGAGGTCGAGGTGAAGAACAAGTTCCTGGTGGGCAACAACCTGGAGCTGATGACCCCGCAGGGCAACGTCCGTTTCAATCTGGAGCAGATGGAGAACCGCAAGGGCGAGCTTATCGATACCGCGCCGGGCAACGGTCACGTGGTCTATGTGCCGGTCCCGAAAGATCTGGATGTGAACTACGGCATTTTGCTGCGCAATCTGGGCGACAGCCAGGATACCCGCAACCCGCACACGGCGGCCTGAGATGGCGCTGCTCATCACCGACAAGTGCATCAACTGTGACATGTGCGATCCCGAGTGCCCCAACCAGGCTATCAGCCTGGGTGAGGAGATCTACGAGATCGACCCCAGTCGCTGCACCGAGTGCGTCGGTCACTATGAGAAGCCGACCTGCATCAGTGTCTGCCCTATCGACTGCATCATCTGGGATCCCGCTCATGTGGAGACCGAAGATCAGCTGATGGAGAAATTTGTGCGGATGCACAGGCAGTAGCTGATGCACAGACCGTAAAACGAAAAAAAGGCCGAGCAATCGGCCTTTTTTGATCCTGCGTGCAGCGGCTAGCCATCACTTGCCGACCAGCCGGATCAGTTTGTCCAGCTCACGCTGGGCCTCCAGCATCCGGGTCTGGGACTCCTCCAGCCTGGCCTGCCGCTTGGCAATCTTCTCCGGTTTGCCACTGACTCTCGCCTCCTGCAGCTCGAGCAGACGCTCATCCACCTCGCCACGCAGTTTGTTAACCCGCTCTTTCTGCTCCTTGAGCAGACCTTCATCGGTACAGTTGGCCTTGATATTGCGCGCGGCCTGTTCCAGCCCGGCAATCTGCCCGGCATTGTTGTGTGCTTTGGCAAACACCAGCTGGTCGTTGACGGCCTGCAGACGAGCCTTGCAACCGACCGCCTCACTACCAAAGGCCTGACCCGCCAATAGCAGCAAGCCGGCTCCCAATACTTTCCACATCTCGATTCATCCGGTCTTGTTTGCGAGCTGACCATAAAAACCTCGATCGGCGACAGGGTCAAGCAAGCGGGAAAAAGGTGCGACAGAAGTTGTGCAACATCACGCAATTGCCACCCCGTTGGTTCTACAATGGCGCTCTTTCCAATCGGGAGTCTGTTATGAATCAACAAATTGTGGTCATTGCCAACGGTGCCCCCTATGGCAGCGAATCCCTGTTCAACGCCCTGCGTCTCGCTATCGCCCTCAACGAACAGGGTGGTGCCAGCCTGAAGCTGTTCCTGATGTCCGATGCGGTGAGCGCGGCGCTGGCCGGTCAGGCACCGGCCGAGGGGTACAACCTGCGCCAGATGCTGGAGATCCTGCTGGCACAGGGCGTCACCATTCGCCTGTGCAAGACCTGCACCGATGCCCGTGGCATCACAGCCCTGCCGCTGATCGAGGGGATTGAGGTCGGCACCCTGCCGATGCTGGCCCAATGGACCCTGGCTGCCGACAAGGTGCTGACCTTCTGAACCATAAGGGGCTGGCCAGCGGCAAAGTCAGCCCGGTTAGCCTACCACCGACTCCTGCCGGGCACTTCGCCGACCATGATGTCGGGCGCCAGCTTCATAAAGCGCAAAGATCGCCACACAAAGCAGCGCCATCAGCACATAGAGCAACTGACCGCTCCACTGCTCGAGGATCCAGCCTCCCAGCAGGGCGCCGGCGGCCCCTCCCAACCCGGCCAGTGCACTGGCACCAAAGTAGCTCCCCTTGAGATGAGCGGGGGCCATCTGATCGATCAGCACGTTGAGCAGGGGGAAGAGGATGGTCTCGCCGATGCTGAGCAGCAGCACGGCGCCAAACCAGTGGCTGCGCACCATCGGGTCCCCCAACGTGAAGAGCAGCTGGGCCGCCAGAAAGAGCGCCATGCCGATATGAAGCCGCCCCCGCACCGGCCAGCGTGACAACAACCGCAGCAGCGGAAACTGCAGCAGCACTACGGTCAGGGCATTGGTCGCCACCAGCAGGGCAACCAGCTCTGCCACCTGCGGCATACCGGCCCGGGTCAGGTACTGCACCAGCGGCGAGTGAAACTGGGAGTAGACCAGCACCATCAGGAGATTGGCCATCACCAGCAGCAGAAAGGCGCGATCCGCCAGCAACACCTTGATGGCATCCCGCAGTCCGGGGCCTGCCGCCCCCGGCTTGCCTGTGTTGCCAGCCCGGCGAAATCCCCAGCCAAAGGCCAGCGCCAGCAGCAGATAGCTCACCACCAGAAACAGGAAGGTCTCCTGCTGGGCATTGATCCCGAGGGTCACCCCAAGCAGCGGCCCCAACGCGGCCCCCAGGTTGAGCAGAAAATAGCGCAGGTGCAGTGCCAGCTCCCGCGCCTTGGCCGAGGCCAGACTGTCGGCCATCAGTGCCTTGCCGGGGGCATCGATGAGCCCTGACGAGAGGCCGCTGCCCATCACCCCAACCCCGAGCCAGAACACCGCATGGGAGAAACCGAGCAGGCCGAAACAGAGCATCGCCACCAGACAACCGGCCAGCAGTATGCTGCGCCGCCCGAAGCGATCAGAGAGCCAGCCGCCGTAAAAACTGACCAGGGTGGAGAGGGCTATTGAGCCGCCCAGCAACAGGCCAATCAAGGTGGCCGAAAGGTCATACTCCCGATAGAGCAGAATGGAGAGGAAGGGCCACACCATGTAGTAGCTGGTGCGCACCATAAAGGTACCCAGAATGACGATCCAGACCAGCGGGGTAAATTGCCTGAAGGTGCTCCATGACATCGCTATGCTCCATGCCCCGCAGCTCTTACCACAAGATCCTGTCATAAACGGGGAAAGCATTCAGTTGTAACAGAGGGCCTCAATAGAAACAACCCTCGCTCACCGACAAGGTGCAACCGGATGCAAAAAGGCCAGCCGATGGGCATCGGCTGGCCTTTTTATCGCGGGATTTCCCTCGGGCTAGCGCCAGGGGCTCTGCTGCCACAGACGCCCCAGTCCGGCTTCCAGCGCCTGAGCGCCCTGCTGTCCCAGCTTCTGGGTCAGACTTTTAGGCTTGCGATAGCTGATGCCGATCACCTTGTGGTGGCTGGCCTGCGCCAGCAGATAGTCATCACTGGTGCAGAGGGTATCCACCAATCCCAGCCCCTTGGCCTGACTCGCCAGCCAGTGCTCGCCGGTCGTGACCTGATCGATATCGAGTTGCGGGCGGTGTTCGGCCACAAAGGCCTTGAAGCGCTCGTGGATCGCCGCCAGCTCCTCGCGAAACTTCTCGCGCCCCAGATCGTCGTTCTCGCCGAACATGGTGATGGTGCGCTTGTACTGACCGGCGGTGTGCATCTCGAATTCGATGTCATGCTTTTTCAACAACTTGTTGAAGTTCGGCATCTGGGCGATCACCCCGATGGAGCCGACGATGGCAAAGGGGGCAGCCAGGATCTTGTCCGCCACGCAGGCCATCATGTAGCCGCCGCTCGCCGCCACCTTGTCGATAGCCACGGTGAGCTTGATGTCACGATCGCGCAGCCGCTGCAGCTGGGAAGCGGCCAAGCCGTAACCATGCACCACGCCGCCACCGGATTCGAGTCGCAGCAGCACCTCGTCGCCGGGCTGGGCGACGCCAATCACCGCGCTCACCTCCTCGCGCAGGAAGGCCACCTCTTTGGCATCCATGCTGCCGTTGAAATCGAGCACGAACAGGCGACTGCGCTCATCCCCCGCCTTGGCGCGTTTTTTCTGCTCCTCTTTCTGCTGCTTTTCCATCACCTTTCGCTCGGTCTTGCTGGCAAGCGCGCTCTTGAGCGCAAACTGCCCCTGCTCCAGCTCGCTCGAGAGATCGGTCACCACCAGCTCACCCTTGCGCGCTTTCGGCTGGCGAGTGCTGACGATCATCAGGATGATGGCGCCGATGGCCAGCAGGAAGGTCACTGTCTTGGCCAAAAACAGGCCATATTCGGTCAGAAATGTCACGATGGACTCCAGAATGGATCGGTTTTCGTCACATTCTAGGGAGTTTGGCGAATGCGCGCAAAAAATCGCAGCCAGTGTCCGGAAAAGCCAACCCGAGCATCACAACCTCTCTATTTTCTTCACATTTTTATTGCCGCTGGCTGGTCAAACAGGCGCGCGGATCAGTACACTTGGCGCCGATTGCCATGCACTTATGGCCGGAATTTGTTAACAGGAGTTGTCATGCTCGATTATCAGGCACCCCGCGATCTGCTCAAGGATAAAGTCATTCTGGTCACCGGTGCCGGCGACGGGATCGGCCGCGAAGCCGCCCTCACCTACGCCGCTCACGGTGCCACCGTGATCCTGCTCGGCCGCACCAGCGCCAAACTCGAAGCCGTGTATGACCAGATTGAAGCGGCCGGTTATCCGCTGCCCGCCATCGTGCCGGTGGATCTGAAAGGGGCCACCGCCGCCCACTACCGCGGCATGGCCGAAACCTTCGCCCAGCAGTTTGGCCGCCTCGATGGCGTGCTGTTCAACGCCGGTCTGCTTGGCACCCTCTCTCCGTTTGAACACATTCAGGAGAAGGAGTGGGACGAGGTGATGCAGGTCAACGTCAAATCGGAATTCCTGCTGACCCAGGCGCTGCTGCCGCTGCTGCGCCAGACAGCCAAGGCGCAGGGCGATGCCTCCATCGTCTACACCTCCTCCAGCGTGGGACGCAAGGGGCGCGCCTACTGGGGCACCTATGCCATCTCCAAGTTCGCCATCGAGGGGATGATGGAAGTGCTGGCCGACGAGCTGGAAAACACCGGTGTGCGGGTCAATACCCTCAATCCGGGCGGTACCCGTACCAAGATGCGCGCCAGCGCCTTCCCGGCGGAAGATCCCATGAACCTCAAGACTCCGGCCGACCTGATGCCGATCTACCTTTACCTGATGGGGTCGGACAGCCGCGGCAAAACCGGCCAGACCTTTGTGGCTCAGCCAAAATAAACAGGCGGCTCAGCCCAAATAAATCAATAAAATACCCAGAGTGTTGTGCGGCAGGGGTTAAATTGAATAGGGGGCACAGGCTCCCTGTTCGAACCACTGACCATCCTATCTCCAATCAGGTTGAACTATGTTTCGTCCCAAGAGCACGTTTGAGCAATGGCGGATCTTTCAGGCGGTGGTCGACTGCGGCGGCTACGCCCAGGCGGCCGAGGCGCTGAACAAGAGCCAGTCCTCCCTCAATCATGCGGTTGCGAAGTTGCAGCAGAGTCTGGGGGTGCCCTTGCTGGAGGTCCGCGGCCGCAAGGCGGTGTTGACCCCGGCGGGCGAGATCTTCCTCAAGCGGGCCCGTCAGCTGAGCCAGCAGGTGGAGGAGCTGGAGAATCTGGCCAACAACCTGGAGCGGCAGTGGGAGCCGCAGATCAACCTCTATGTCTCGGCGCTGCAACCAAGGGATCGCCTCTATCGGGCGCTGGCCAGCTTCTATCCCCGCAGCCGGGGTTGCCGGGTCAACCTGCACGAACGCATTCACTGCCACTTCAACGCCTTGCAACCGGGGGATCTGATGCTCTCCGAGCACCTGCCCGGCGATCGCACCGGCCTGTTGCTGGACGAGGTGTGCCTGCTGCCCCTCTGCGCCGCCAGCCATCCGCTGGCACAGGAGAAGGGGGCCATCCGCAGCGATGTATTGACCAGCCACAACCAGATCAGCCTTCATCCCCCCATTCACCGCTCGGTGGACTGGAACGATGCGGATGACACCGGCTGGAAGGCAACCCACTACCACGAAGTGCTCGCCATGCTGCGCCTTGGCCTCGGCTATGCCTGGCTGCCGCGCCATCTGGTTGAGCGGGAGCTGGCGGAAGGGTCACTCATACAGCTGGATCTGGAAAGCGGCAACGAACGCCACCTCTACACCTATCTGCTGACCCTCTCCCCCGAATCTCTCGGTCCTGCGACCGAGCTGCTGCTGCGCTGCCTGCGCAACGAATATCAGGGCGAATCAGCGCAGCTTCCGCACGCCCAGCCCCAACACGACAAATAACAGCCAGATCCCCCGTCAGACGTTGGGCACCCGCCAGCTGGCGGCCAGTGCCACCAGTGCCAATCCCAGCGCCACCATAAAGACCCCGTGGAAACTCCACACCTCCGCCACCACACCGGCGATAGCCCCCGCCATGATGGAGCCGGTGCGGATGCTGTTGGCAAACAGGGTAGTCGCCACCCCGGCCCGCCCCGGCATCAGATCCTGAAAGTAAGACATGCCGATCCCCGCCACGATACCGATGAAGATGGCGTTGAACAGCTGCAAGGCGATCAGGGCGTATTGGTCGGTGAGGGTCACCAGACCTGTGTAAAAGGCCGCGCCAGCCAGCACCGCCAGCAACATCATGGGGCGCTTGCCAAAGCGCGCCGTGTAGTAACCCGCCAGCAGCATGAAGGGGATCTCCAGCGCCGCGGCAGTGCCCATCAGGATACCGGCAAGCTTCTCATCCATCCCGAGCTCTCGGGTGATATAGAGCGGCATATTGATGAGATACATGCTGTTACAGGTCCACATCAGGGTGGAGGCGATAAAGAGCGCCCGCACCGCCGGATCACGCCAGCTGCTGACCCGCTCTGTCTCTTCGGCCATCTTGGGCAAAGGGAGAGAGGGCAGCCAGCGCCACACCACCAGGGCGCAAAGCAGGTAGGCCAGTGCCGAGGCCAGGTACATCAGCTCGAAGCCGTAGCCGATGGCCAGCGCGAAAGCGATGGGCGGGCCTATGACCCAGGCCAGCGAAAACTGGGCCCGCATCACCGAGCTGAACATGTCCGCCCGTCGGTTGCGGCTGTCGGAGTATTCCCGCGCCAGCGCAAACAACTGGGGGCTGGCTGTGGCCGCCAGCGCAGCCAGCATGACCCCCAGACTCGCCAGCAGCCAGTAGTTGCGGTTCCAGGCAAACAGCAAGGAGAGCACCACCCCGGCAAAGCAGCAGCGCAGGATCAGTCGCTTGCGATCCCCCTTGTTGTCGGAGCGATGGCCCAGCCACTGGCTGACCAGAATGCCCACCACAGCATTGATGGTATAGAAGAGCCCGACCAGAAAGGGGCGCACCTGCACCTCTTCGGCCAGAAACAGACTTAAGGTAGGCACCTGCAGTGCCACCGCGACGCCGGTCATAAAAGTCACGGCAAGAAATGAAAGAGAGACGGGGTCAGGGCGTTTGACCGCAGCTATCGACAAGCTCATAGGGTTACCACTGGTTGGAGGGACGATACGGGCTAACGGGCGGCAGCCGTATGAAAATTCGGCGCCTATCTTATGTCACTATCAAGAGCGGGCTCAAGGATGCATCAGCAGGTGTGCGCCTTGCGAGGGAGGCCGCGACCCCGTAGAGTGAAAGCCCATCCTGCCAGCACAAGGAGTTCGCATGTTTGATTTTGATCAGGAAGTAGACCGCAGTGGCACCATGAGCCTGAAATGGGACAAGTACAAGGGTCAGGATGTGCTGCCCATGTGGGTTGCCGATACCGACTTTGTCTCCCCCCCGTCCGTGATCGAGGCGTTGACCAAACGGGTCGCCCACGGCATTTTCGGCTATTCACGCCCCTCGCCGCGCCTGATCGAACTCATTATCGAACGGATGGCGACCCGCTATGGCTGGGCCATCGAGCCCGAATGGCTGGTGTTCCTGCCGGGCGTCGTGCCGGGGCTCAACCTCGCCTGCAAGGCGTGGAGCCAGCATGGCCGCGGTATCATCACCCCCAAGCCGGTCTACTACCCCTTCCTGCAGGCGCCGGGCTTCAATGATCGTCCCCTGCTCACCGTGCCGATGATTGAAGAAGCCGGTCGCTGGGTGCTGGATCTGGCACAGCTTGAGCGTCAGGCCCCCGCCGCTGATCTGCTGCTGCTCTGCAACCCCCACAACCCGGGCGGCACCATCTTCACCCGTGACGAGCTGCTGGCCATCGATGCCATCGCCGCGCGCCACAATCTGGTGATCTGCTCCGATGAAATCCACTGCGATCTGCTGCTGGATAAAAACGCCCGCCACATTCCCTACGGCGCCATCAGTGCGCAAGCGGCCGAGCGCTGCGCGGTGATGATGGCCCCGAGCAAGACCTTCAATATCGCCGGTCTCTGCTGCTCCTTCGCCATTATCCCCAACCCCCGTCTGCGCTTCAGGCTGCAACAGGCGATGCGCGGCATCAGCGCCGACGTCAACCTGCTGGGTTTTGTTGCCGCCGAAGCGGCCTATGAGGGTGGCGAACAGTGGCTGGCCGAGCAACTCGACTATCTGGCAGCCAATCTGGCCCTGATCCAGCAGGCGGTTGCCCGCTGGCCCGGCGTCAAGCTGGCCAGTCATCAGGCGACGTATCTGGCCTGGATCGATGTGAGCGCACTTGGCCTTGCCGATCCCATTGCCTTCTTCGAGCAGGCTGGCGTTGGTCTCTCCCCCGGCGCCCAGTTTGGCGACGGCCAGTTCGTGCGGCTCAACTTCGGCTGCACCAGGGCACTGCTGACCGACGCGCTGGCGCGGATGGAGCGGGCAATCCTCAACAACAAGCCCTGATTAGCCAGCAACGGGATGGGCAAGCCCCATCCCTTTTTCACTGTGTCATCAGCCAGCGGTCAACTCAGTAACGGTCAATTATGTCTCTACGGATCTTGCATCATCTTCTGCTCCCCCTCTGCGCACTCTCTGCGCTGCTCCCCTTTGGCAGCCAGGCGCTGACTATCGGAACGGGCCCGCTCAACGGGGTCTACTACCCGACCGGTGGCGCCATCTGCCGGGTGCTCAATGCCGGCCATGCCCTGCATGGGGACAGCTGCACCGTGCAGAGCACCCGTGGCTCGATGGCCAACCTCAAGGCACTCGACAAGGGGGACGTACAGCTGGCGCTGGTACAATCCGATGTGTTGCACCACGCCCTGCACGGCACCGGCCCCTTCAGCGGGCAGGGGGCCAACAATGAGCTGCGCAGCCTGTTTCGCCTCTATCAGGAGTCGTTGACCCTGCTGGCCGCCCCCAATAGCGGCATCACCACCCTGGCAGATATCGAAGGGAAGCGGGTCTATCCGGGCAACAAGGGCGCCGGTGAGCAGATCACCAGCCAGGCCCTGATGGCAGCCATGGGATGGCAACCCGGGCAGTTTGCTGCCTATCAACTCAAGTCGGACAGCGAACCGCTGGAAGGGCTGTGCGATGGCTCGCTGGATGCCGCGTTTGTGGTTGCCGGTCACCCCAGTCTGGCGGTCGGCGATCTGATCAGCCGCTGCAAGGTGCGCCTCATCCCCATCGAAGGGGAGCAAATCGACACGCTGCTCAAGCAACACCCCTACTACCAGCGCAGCCGTATCGCCGCCAACCTCTATCCGGGACAGACCACAGCCATCAACAATATCGGGATGAGTGCCGAACTGGTGGCGCTGGCCAGCCTGCCGGACCCCATCGTCCGAACCGTGCGCGATACCCTGCTGGCCCGGGTCAAACAGTTCAGTCGGCTGCATCCTGCCCTGAGCAAGGTGACCCCCGAGCAGTTGCAGGCGCAAACCGAGCTGCCCCTCCATGCGGGGATGTCGGATCAACCGCCAGCCCCCTTGCCACTGACCCCCGAGCAGTTAACCGCGGAACAGCTGATACCGGAGCCGTTAGCACCAGCGCCATCGGCCTCGGAGGCGGTGCCCACGACAGGGCCGGTGAGTACCGCCGACGGGGCGACTGCGCCCTCTGACGCGACCGCCACCAGCAGTGCCGCAGTGACGACAGAAGCCACAGAGGTTAATCCCTTGCCCGAAGAGGCGCTTGAGGTCGCCCCCGAGCTCACTGCACCAACCACCGAGGGTGAGAGCGTGGCCCCTTCGGCCGCAGCGTCAACTGCGCCAGCACCATCAGCTGCCGTTTCGACTCAGTTGCCGCAAAGCGCCTCTGCGGCAACTGCGCCGCAAGAGCAGGCAATCCAGCCTGCCACCAGCGCAGCCACACAGCTGCAACCCTGAATGGTCAGCTCCCACAAATGCATCAGGGCAGCTTCGGCTGCCCTGATTGTTTACGCGCGTTCAATAGTGACAATTGATGGCGGCTTAGTCACCCCGATAGGCCTGCTCACCTTGCCGCCCCGCTACGGCTCCATCACCCGGGTCAGATAGGGGTTGGGCTTCTGGATCTCCTCCTCCACCCAGTGCAGCAACTGCTTGATGGCCCGCGACAACACCTGATTCTGGCGCACCACGTAGCCCAGACTGGTCCCGGGAAAGTCGCCGAGGCTGGTGACCGGCGCGGTGAGGTTGAGGCGCGGATGCAGGGAGAAGTCCGGCACGATGGCGACACCAAAGCCCGCCTCGGCCCAATCCAGCTGGGCGTCGACGCTGCCCACCTCCATGATGCGGCAAGGGGGTAACGCCAACAGCGGCAGGGATGGGTCGATCAGCGCCCGGGTGCGGGTGTCGTGACCGAGCAGGATCAGGGTCGGCTCGTCGAGGGGGTCGCTCTCCCCCGCCACCCCCCGCGCCTGCCAGCGGGCAAGGCCGTGGCCCAGCGCGCACCAGGTCACCTGTTGCAGCTCGGTATAGAAGAGCGGCTCGCTGCGCTTTTGCGCCATCACGAAGCCCAGATCCGCCTTGCCCGCCTTGACCAGCTCGGCCGCCTGATCCGAAGTGGTGTTGAACAAAGTAAGGTCGATGCCGGGGAACTCCCGCTTGAAGCGCTGGAACGGCTGGATCAGCAGCAGGCGGGAGATGATGTCGCTGGCGGCGATGGCCAGCGTCCCCTGACTCAGCTGGTTGAGGGCATTGAGATCGGACTGACAGAGCTGCAACTCGGCAATGGTGCGCTCGGCGCTTTGCAGCAGCCGCTCCCCCGCCTGAGTCAGGCGAAACGGGCTGCGCTCGATCAGCCGCACCCGGGTCGCCTGCTCCAGCCGCTTGATATGCAGGCTGACATTGGGTTGGGTCATGTGCAGTTCGGTGGCGGTCTGGCCAAAATGTTGCAATCGGGCCAGAGTGACAAAGGTTTGCAACCAGTGAATATCCAGCATAAGAGTCCCTCAACCCGCAATGTGCGGGGCTTGCCAGGCAAAATCGGACGGTTTGCCGCTTAATTGGCCATAATTATATGGTTCTCTTATCGGAATTATAAAGATAATTAATTTTTCTAATCCGCATCAGGCTCCTAGGATGGACGCCTAACGTCTTAGGAGAAAGAGTCATGTCGTCTATCGTAGTCGTAGGTGCTAACTGGGGTGATGAAGGCAAAGGCCGCATCGTGGATTATCTGGCAGGTCAAGCTGGCGCCAGCATTCGCTTCCAGGGCGGCAACAACGCTGGCCACACTGTGGTCAACGACCTTGGCACCTTCAAGCTGCACCAGGTTCCGAGTGGCGTATTCAACCCGGATTGCCTGGTTGTCCTCGGCCCGGGCATGGTGATCAGCCCCGAGAAACTGACCGTCGAGCTCGAGGAAGTCAAAGCCTCCGGCGTGACTCCGAAGCTGGCCATCTCTGACCGCGCAACCCTCTGCCTGCCGCTGCACGCACTGGAAGATACCCTGGAAGAGCAACGTCTGGGTGACGGCGCCTATGGCTCCACCCGTCAGGGCATCGCCCCTGCCTACGGCGATCGCGTGATGAAAAAAGCGATCCTGGTTGGCTGGCTGAAACAGCCGGACGTGCTGGTCGAGCGCATCCAGTTCATGCTGGACTGGAAACTGCCGCAGATGAAGGCTATCTACCCCTCTTTCGAATTCACCCAGACTGCCCAAGAGATGGCTGACTGGCTGCTGGAAGTCTCTGCCCCCTGGATCGACGCAGTGTGCAACGTCAGCATGCCGCTCAAAGCGCTGCAGGCAGAAGGCAAGACCCTGCTGTTCGAAGCGCAGTTGGGCGCTGGCCGTGACCTGATCTACGGCGAATACCCCTGGGTGACCTCCTCCCACGTATCTGGCGCCTACGCCGGTATCGGTGGCGGTCTGCCGGGTCTGCGCCCGGAGCGCGTCATCGCTGTGGCCAAGGCATTCAGCTCCTCTGTCGGTACCGGCACCCTGCTGACCGCCATGGAGAACCAGGACGAGTTCCGCAAGATCACCAACGAGTTCGGTGCCACCACCGGCCGTCCCCGTGATGTCGGTTACTTCGACGCCGTCGCCACCAAGAACGGTGTCGAGCTGCAAGCCGCCACCGAAGTGGCACTGACCAAGCTGGACTGCCTGACCGGTCTGCCGGATCTGAAGATCTGCGTGGCCTACGAAGGTGCCCACACCGAGAACCCGATTTGGCCGCAAACCGCTGCCCTGAAGCCGGTTTACGAGCAGATGGAAAGCTGGAGCGAAGACATCACCGGCTGCCGCACCTTCGAAGAGCTGCCCAAAGCGGCCCAGCAGTACGTGCTGCGTATCGAAGAGCTGCTCGGCGTACCGGTTCCGATGGTTTCCGTCGGCCCGGGCCGTGACGAGATGATCCTGCGCTAAGCCGCACCTCTCATCGTCAAACAAAAAACCGGCATCCCTGATGCCGGTTTTTTTATGGCTGCCGTTTACCTTCTTGCAATAAAACCACCAAAAGGCTCAATTAACTCAACAATCGACCTCACATTGAGCCGTTCTGCAATAACATTCTACCCTGCCCTCGTTAAAGTGAACCCGTTACCACACGAGGAGTCACCCGATGAAATTGCTCAAACAGAGTGCCCTGTTGCCACTGCTCTGCCTGACGGCCATGCCGGCCTTTGCCATGACCCTGAAGAGCACGGACATTCACGAAGGCCAGTTGATGGACAAACAGTTCAGCTTCAACGGCTTTGGCTGCAGCGGCGACAACCACTCGCCCCAACTTAGCTGGCAGGATCTGCCGGCAGGCACCAAGAGTGTTGCCATCACCGCCTATGACCCAGATGCCCCCACCGGCAGCGGTTGGTGGCACTGGCTGGTGGTGAACCTGCCTGCCACCCAGAGCGAGCTGGCCAGCAATGCCTCAGGCAAGCTCAAGCAGGGATTGGAAATCCGCACCGACTTTGGCAGCCAGGGTTACGGCGGCCCCTGCCCGCCCGCAGGTCACGGCATGCACCGCTATCAGTTCACCGCCTGGGCCCTGCCCCATGATCTCGAGGTGAAGGCCGATACCCCGCCCGCTATGGTAGGCTACATGCTCAACAGCATGGCGCTCGGCAAGGCCACCCTGACCGCCACCTTCGTCACCCCCTAGGAGCCAACCGGATGAGCACTCCCCTGCTGCAACAGAGCCACTATCTCGGGATCCGCCAGCAGCCCCTGCACCGGGTGCTCATCTATGCCCCGACCCTCATCTGGGTCACCCAGGGGAGCAAGCAACTATGGTGGCGCGAGCAGCGTCTGTCGTTTGACAGGGAGCGGTGGCTGCTGATCCCGGCAGGCCACCAGCTCACCTTCGTCAATCAACCTGATCAGGGCAAGTTTCGCTCCCACGCCATCACGCTGCTGACCCCACCACCGCCGGAGTGGCTGGCCGAGTCAGCCCCTTCCCACGCCGATCTGGAGGAACCCGCCGTCAAGGTCACCCCCGGGCTCGCCTTCTGCTTTGAACTCATCAGCACCATGGCCGAACGGGGACTGAGCGAAGCAACACAGGCCGAACTGCTGCGCGGCTTCTATGCCGAGCTGCGGGCCGCCAACGCCCTCGGGTTACTCTTTCCCGCCAGCACCATGACCCTCGCAGAGCGGCTGGCACGCTACCTGGCGGTGGAACCCGGCATCGACCACACCCTGGAGGCAGTGGCCCCCCACTTCTCCATGAGCCGCGCCTCCATGGTGCGCAAGCTGGCCGCCGAAGGTCGCAGCTTTCGCCAGTTGCTGGCTCAGGTGCGCATGAGCCACGCCCTCAACCTGTTGCAACAGGGCTTGACCCCGCTGGAGGTTGCCCTCGCCTGCGGTTATGACTCCCCCAGCCGCTTTGCCGCCCGCTTCAAACAGGAGTTCGGCCTGACGCCCCACCAATACCTGCACACCTGCCCATCCACCCTGCTCAGTCACGCCAGATAGTCGATAAGTAACTTCTCTGAAGAGAGTGACTGCCAGCAGTTGTGTATCCTTGGGCTGCGCAATGGATGGCAACATCCATAATGCAAAAGGCCTCCGGATGGAGGCCTTTCTGTTTTCACTCAAGTTGCACTCATACAATACCTGCCACGCTGCGGGTACGGGCTAGTCTTAGCCGGTCGTGAGCGGCAAAGAGAGGCGTTTGGCCAGTGCCTGGAAGTGCTGGCTCACCTCAGCCCCGAACAGGGGGTCGCCAATGGCGCGGTTCTGCCAGTTTTGCTCCAGATGACGCCAGTCATCCTCGGTCAGGGAGTCACGCAGATGGGGGAAGATCACCCCCTCTTCATAGTTCATGTGTGCCTCTTGCAGCTCCACGAAGCGCTCCAGCTTGGTAGTGAACTGATCGAGGGGGATCACCGCATCCATCAGGATCATCTCCACCATCTCCTTGAGATCGGCCCCGGCCTCCAGCAGCTTGACGTGCTCCTCCTGCAGGCGGTTGGCGACCTCACCCTCCACCACCCGATATTTCAGGTAGTAGTCATAGATGAGGTCTTCCTTGGGATGGTGGTACTTGTCAGAGACCTCCCGCAGGTAGTCGATGACATCGCGCACCAGAAAATAGCTGATGGGCTCTTCGGCACGGATGGCTGCCAGCTTGTGCTTGAGCAGCTCCAAAAGTCGGGCGATGTTGAGATGGTCCTTGTGCAGACTGGATAACATGGGCACTCCTTGGCTCTGAATAAATCTTATGTCCCTGAGTATACGGTCATTTGTCGCCCGAACTTTGCACTCAATCAAGTGGAATGCAGACAGATTTCCACTCTATCGGACTCTTGCCCTGTTGTTCCAGCAAGCGATTGGTCTCGCTAAAGTGACCGCAACCGATGAAACCGCGGTGGGCAGAGAGAGGGCTCGGGTGCGGCGCGGTCAGCACATAATGGCGCTGGCGATCGATGAAACGCCCCTTCTTCTGGGCGTGGGCGCCCCACAGCAGAAACACCACGCCCTGACAGCTGGCATTGATCTGCTCGATGACCCGATCGGTAAAGGTCTCCCATCCCAGATGGGCGTGGGAATGGGCCTGACCGGCTTGCACCGTCAGCACAGTGTTGAGCAGCAGGACCCCCTGTTTGGCCCAGGATTCGAGAAAGCCGTGATTGGGTGTGACGAAACCTGGCAGGTCACGCTGCATCTCTTTATAGATGTTGACCAGTGAGGGAGGCGTACGCACGCCGGGCAGAACGGAGAAGCAGAGCCCGTGCGCCTGATTGGGGCCGTGGTAGGGATCCTGCCCCAGGATCACCACCTTGACCTGATCCAGCTCGGTCAGCTTGAAGGCATTGAACACATCGGTAGCTGGCGGGTAGATCACCTTGCCCGCTTCCCGCTCGGCTCTGACAGTTGCCAGCGTACTCTTGAAATAGTCCTGCTCTTTCTCAGAGCCAATCACATCACTCCAGGTCAGCACCCCGGCCTCCTCACTTGATACGGCGAAGGGCTCAGGATAGGGGGCCAGCCCGCAAGACGCAACCGTGGCTCACGCTTTCCAGAGCCTGGCGAGGCGCCCCGAGCGCTCCAGCTTGCGCAGGCCGGTATTGAACAGCAGCATCAGACGGCGCGCCTCGGGATCAGCCTTGCGCATCAGCAGGTATCCCGGTTGCGACCAGATGGGGTCGGCGGCGCCGGTCAGTGACAGCGATTGGGGATGACGAACGAGCGCCATCTGGAACATGGTCTGTGCCACCTGCTCATCCATCACCAGATAGTGGATCCGCCCGTCAAGCAGCTTGCCCATGCTCTCCTCATCGGAATCTGACCACTCGAGGGTGAGCCCGGCTTGGCGAGCGGCAAAACCATCGCCATAGAAGTAGCCACGGGTCACCCCGACCGGCTCGTGTTTCAGCTCACCCAGATTGACCGCGGGCGTACCGGTAAGCGTCATCAGGCGAGTGGTGAAATGGCCGAGCGAGGCGGAGAGATAGAAAAGCTGCTCCCGCTCGCGGGAGCGAAACCAGGGCATGGTGACCACATAGCGCCCCTCCAGAGTCAGTCGGTAAGCCTCGGCCCAGGAATAGAAGTGAAAGCTGACATCGAGCCCCTCTTCGGCAAAGGCCTGGCGCACCACCTCACAGAGAAAGCCCTGATTGGGCAGCGCCTCACTGATATAAGGTGGCCACTCGCCCACAGCAATACGCACCGTCTCGGCCCGTACCGCAACACTGCTTGCCCAGCAACAGAACAGGGCCAGCCATGCCCACTTTCGCCATCCATTATTCACCCGGCACTCTCCTCGCTTTTTTTGCTGAGTGTAGCCAACCCCTCAATTAACCTCAGAAAAAGCCTAAAAGATGTAGTTAAATTACTAGATTAACGAGATAAAAGATGCATAATTTGGATATCTTACAAAATCAGAAAAATGACCTATTTTTGATTCAACTCAAGAATTTAATCCCATTGAAATGGCACTTTGTCGGATTTTCTTGATCTGGATCAATTTTGGTAATATTACCACCATGGTATATATGACCCCATCAAAGAAAAGGTGTAAGGCAAGGGCCCTTTAAGTCATCGCCATCGACGGTAGCTTAAATACATCAGGGTAATTTCCTTACAGTTGGATTCGCGTTCCCATTGAGGAGTCATACCATGATCAAAGGCATTCAAATCACCCAGGCCGCCAACACCGCTCTGCTGAACTCTTTCTGGCTGCTGGACGAAGAGAAGCAACAAGCTCGCTGCATCTGCGTCAAAGGCGATGCTTTCGCTGCCGATCAAGAAGTGCAACTGGCTGACCTGGGTCAGTTCGAATACCGCGAACTGCCGGTTCAGGCTGAGCCTGCTGTTGAAGGTGGCCAGCACCTGAACGTCAACGTGCTGCGTCGCGAAACGCTGGAAGATGCTATCGAAAACCCGGAGAAGTACCCGCAGCTGACCATCCGTGTATCTGGCTACGCAGTGCGTTTCAACGCCCTGACCCCGGAACAGCAGCGTGACGTGGTTACCCGTACTTTCACCCAGAGCCTGTAATCAGCGCCCTGCAGTGAAGAGCTGATACTTGCGGTATCAGCACAAAAAACGGCCGACTGGCCGTTTTTTTATGCGTGCTTGTCACCGCATCCTTATCAAAAAATGCCCCGCATTGCGGGGCATTTTCATCAGGCATGACAGCGTCGGGATCAGGCCGAGGTATCGAGAGGTTCGAAGCCCTTGATCAGGTCATCGATGGCCTTCATCTGTTTGAGGAAGCCTTCCAGCTTCTCCAGCGGCAGGGCACTCGGGCCATCGCAGCGAGCAATTTTCGGATCCGGGTGGGATTCGATAAAGAGACCGGCCAAACCGACCGCCATACCGGCACGTGCCAGCTCGGTCACCTGTTCGCGACGACCACCGGAAGCGGCACCCAGCGGATCACGGCACTGCAGGGAGTGGGTCACGTCAAAGATCACTGGATAGCCGCCGGTGCTCTTCTTCATCACGCCCAGACCCAGCATGTCCACCACCAGGTTGTCGTAGCCGAAATTGGCACCGCGCTCGCACAGGATCAGCTGGTCGTTGCCGCACTCCTCGAACTTGTCGGTGATGTTCTTCATCTGGCTTGGGCTGAGGAACTGCGGCTTCTTGATGTTGATAACGTTGCCGGTGCGGGCCATGGCTTCCACCAGATCAGTCTGGCGCGCCAGGAAAGCGGGCAGCTGGATAACGTCCACCACCTCGGCGACAGGCTTGGCCTGATGGGGTTCGTGCAGATCGGAGATGACCGGCATGCCGAAGGTCGCTTTCAGCTCCTGGAAAATCTTCATCCCCTCTTCCAGACCCGGACCGCGGTAGGAGTGGATGGAGGAGCGGTTGGCCTTGTCCCAGCTCGCCTTGAACACAAACGGGATGCCCAGCTTGCTGGTCACTTCCACGTACTTCTCGCACACCGCCATCGCCATGTCGCGGGATTCCAACACGTTCATGCCACCAAACAGTACGAACGGTTTGTCATTGGCAACGTCGATCTGGTTGATCTTGATATTCTTCTGTTCCATCTAAGACTTCCTTAATGAAGGGGCCTGAAGCCAAGTTACTCCGTTGCAGCCGAGCGCTGCGGCCTTGATATTCTTCTGTTTCAACTCCAAGACATCCTTAATAAAAGGGCCTGAAGCCTAGTTAATCCGTTGCGACCGGACGCAGCGGCCTTGATATTCTTCTGTTTAAGTTTCAAGCCGCCCTTAATGGAGGGGCTTGGGGCTCAGATCCAGCGCGGCCAGCTGCACTTTCAGCACATCGGCGACCGGATCGTCCGGGCATTGTTCAATAAAATATTCAAAATCATCGGCGGCCTGGCGCGGGCAATCGAGCTGCTCGTAGATAAAGCCGCGATCCCGCGTCTCCAGCGGATCGCCGGGCTTCATCCGCAGCAACAGCTCGCTGCAACGTAGCGCCTCGGGCATGCGATCTTCCCGCAGCAAAGCCCCCTTGCTGACGTTGAGCAGCCGTTCGATGATCTCCCACTGGCCGGAGGGCTGCAGGTAGTCGGGGGTCAGGGTCGCCAAGTCCCCCAACGCACCGCGCAGCAGCAGCTCGATGCGGGCCAGGCTCAGCTCGTCGCCGGTAAAGGGGTCAACATAGACCTCCCCCTCGCCACCGGCAAAGCTCACCAGGAAGTGGCCGGGGAAGCAGATCCCCTCCACATCGAGCCCAAGCTTGCGCCCCAGCTGGATGATGAGAATGCCGAGGCTGACCGGGATCCCCTTGCGCTGAACCAGCACCTGATTGAGATCGCAGTTGTTGGCAGAGAAATAATCCTGCCAGTCGCCATGAAAACCGAGGCTGTGGTAGAAGCCCTGCAGCAACTGCTGGCGCACCTCGTCGCAGGTGCCCTCTTCGATCTGCTCGTCCAGCCACTCGTCCAGCAGGTTCAACTCGCGGATCCCTTCCTCGACCGAGCCATAAATCTCGTCGCTGACTGACAACGCCAGCTCGGTGATGTCGTGGGCTTCGAAATCGGTCCATTCGTCTATGTGTAACATTCTCTTCATGCCTTAGCCGAACACACTCGTCTGTTTGAGCACTGCCAACTTGGCAATAAAGTAGATCCAGCCGAGCGCCCCCAGAAAGGAGCACCAGCGCACCAGATTGCTTTTGGCCAACCGCAGCGCCATCGCCGCCAGAAATACCAGCACCAGAATGGCCATCAGCTTCTCGCTGAGCCAGGGCGTTCCGTTATTGAGCGGGTTGAGATCCAGCACCATGCAGAGCAATACGCCGGAGAGCACCACCAGACCGTTGAGCCAGCCGCTGACCTTCATCACCGGCGCGCTATAGGCTCGGCCAGTGGCGGTCTGTACCCAGTAGAAGCGGAGCATAAACATCAGCACGGCCCCGGCAATCAGGGTGAGGTGCAGGTGTTTGAGCACAAAAACCATATTCAATCCTTGCATGGGGGCGCACAGGCAACCCGCCGTGTAACAGTGAGGAACCGTCAGCGCAGCGGGCAGAGGCCCTGCGTCACCCTATCGTTATCCCCGTAATCGCGCACCGTGGCTACCTCGCGGTAGCCGCCATCACGCAGCAACTGACGCACCGCCTCCCCCTGATCCCAGCCATGCTCCAGCAGCAACCAGCCATCGGTCAGCAGATAAGCGGGGGCATGGGCCACGATGTGGCGGATATCGGCCAGCCCGGCGTCATCGGCAACCAGCGCCGATCGGGGCTCAAAGCGCACATCACCCTGCTCGAGATGGGGATCGGCGCCATCAATATAGGGGGGATTGGAGACAATCACCGCAAAACGTGGCGTATTGTCGCGATCCGGCTCGCCAAGGGGCTCGAACCAGCTGCCGTCGCGCACCTCGATGGGTAACCCCAGCGCGGCGCTGTTCTCGCGGGCCAGTGCCGCGGCATCGGCCATCCGATCCACCGCCCACACATCGATTTCGGGTCGCTCGGACTTGAGCGCCAGCGCGATGGCGCCGGTGCCAGTGCCGAGATCCAGCACGGCGCACGGCTCCTGCGGGATTCTGGTCAGCGCCTGCTCGACCAGCACCTCGGTATCGGGGCGCGGGATCAGGGTCGCCGGGCTCACCTTGAGGGGCAGCGACCAGAACTCCCGCTCGCCCACCAGATGGGCAATGGGTTCGCCATTGAGACGACGGGCCAGCCACCCCTGCAGGGTGGCCTGCTGGGCGGCATCCAGCTCACGCTCGGGCCAGGTCATCAGATAGCTGCGACGACACCCGAGCAGATGGCAGAGCAGTACATCGGCGTCGGCGCGGGGGGACTCCCCCTCAGCCAACACATTCATGATATGGGCGCGGGCCTGCTGGATCTGCATCAGTGCCAGTCCACCTTATGGGCAGAACACTTAATGCGAGCTTGCCGGATCACCATTTGCATTAGTTGTTCTCGGCCAGCGAGGCGAGCTGATCGGCCTGATACTCCTGCACCAGCGGGGTGATGACGCAGTCCAGATCCCCTTCCAAAATTTCGGAGAGGCGATAGAGGGTCAGGTTGATGCGGTGCTCGGAGAGGCGACCCTGCGGGTAGTTGTAGGTACGAATGCGCTCGGAGCGATCGCCGGAGCCCACCAGATTGCGGCGGGTGCTCTGCTCGGCGGCGCGATGGCGCTCATCCTCGGCCGCTTGCAGGCGGGCGGAGAGCACCGACATCGCCTTGGCGCGGTTCTTGTGCTGGGAGCGCTCGTCCTGACACTCCACCACCAGACCGGTCGGCAGGTGGGTGATGCGGATGGCCGAGTCGGTCTTGTTGACGTGCTGACCGCCGGCACCGGAGGCGCGGAAGGTGTCGATCTTCAGATCGGAAGGGTTGATCTCGATCTGCTCGGCTTCCGGCACTTCCGGCAACACGGCGACGGTACAGGCGGAGGTGTGCACCCGGCCCTGAGACTCGGTCTCCGGCACCCGCTGTACCCGGTGACCACCGGATTCAAACTTGAGACGGCCATAGACGCGCTCGCCGTCGATCTTGGCGATCACCTCCTTGTAGCCACCGTATTCACCGTCATTGCAGCTGACGATGGAGACGCGCCAGCCCTGACGCTCGGCAAAGCGGGAGTACATGCGGAACAGGTCACCGGCAAAGATGGCCGCTTCGTCGCCACCTGCACCGGCGCGGATCTCCAGATAGCAGTTGTTGTCATCCTTGGGATCCTTGGGCAGCAACATCAGTTGCAGCTCCTGCTCCAGCGCCTCCAGATTGGCCTTGGCCAGCGGCAGCTCCTCCTGCGCCATCTCGCGCAGGTCGGCATCGTCCTCCTCCAGCATCATCTGGGTGGTCTCCAGATCATCCTGAGCCTGACGGTAACGCTGGAAGGCGTGAACGATATCTTCCAGCTGGGCATATTCGCGGGTCAGGGCGCGGTAGCGATCCTGATCCGAGACCACATCCGGCTCGCCGAGCATGGCCTGTACTTCTTCGTGGCGCTCGATGAGGCCTTCCAGCTTTCTGATCAGTGACGGATTCATAACTCTTGCATTCTCAATGGAGGACGGGACAACCGGCAGGTTGCCCGAAAATTATGGCTCTTGTGACAACCCCAGCGCCTGCCGCAAGCGGGAGAGCTCGCTCTGATCCCCCTGGGAGGCAGCCTGGCGCAACGCCTGGGTCGGCGCGTGGATCAATTTGTTGGTGAGGCGATGGGCCATCGCCTTGAGCGCCTGTTCGGCACTCTCGCCCTGCGCCAATGCCAGCAGGGCCCGTTGCAACTCTTCATCAGCCACTTGCTGTGACTGATGGCGGTAATCGCGAATGAGGTCGACCGAGCTCTGGCCGCGATACCAGCCCATAAACTCGTCGCGCTCTTCCTGCACGATCACTTCCGCCTGTGCGGCAGCCCGCTTACGGGTTTCGAGGTTCTGCTCGATGATCCCCTGCAAATCATCCACCGTGTAGAGATAGGCATCGGAGAGCTCATCGACTTCGGCTTCGATGTCGCGCGGCACGGCAATATCCACCAGAAACATGGGTTTGAAGCGGCGGGCCTTCAGCGCGCGCTCCACCATCCCCTTGCCGATGATGGGCAGTGGGCTGGCGGTCGAGCTGATGACAATATCCGCCTCGTGCAGATAGTCGGGGATCTCTTCGAGCGTCATCACCTGGGCACCGAATTCGGCTGCCAGGGTCTGGGCGCGCTGCAAGGTGCGGTTGGCCACCATCATCTTGGTGACGCTCTGCTCGCGCAGATGACGGGCCACCAGTTCGATGGTCTCCCCCGCCCCGACCAGCAATACCTTGGTCTGGGAGAGATCGGAGAAGATCCGCCGACCCAGACTGACGGCGGCAAACGCCACCGACACGGCACTGGCGCCAATCTCGGTATCGGTACGCACTCTTTTCGCCACCGAGAAGGATTTCTGGAACAGCCGCTCCAGCGCCCCCTTCACCGACTCCGCCTGCTGGGCATGAGCGTAGGATTGCTTGATCTGCCCCAGGATCTGCGGCTCCCCCAGCACCAGCGAGTCGAGCCCGCACGCCACCCGCATCAGGTGGCGCACCGCCTCTTCATCGTGATGCTGATAGATGGCAGTGACCAGTTCGGCCGCGTCCAGCCCGTGGAACTGCTGCAGCCAGCGCAGCACTTGCTCCTGCCGCTGCTCCTCCAGATTGCAATAGAGTTCGGTCCGGTTGCAGGTAGAGACGATCACCGCCTCGCTGACACCGGGTTGGCTCACCAGCTCACGCAAGGCGCGATCGATGCAGTCCGGGCCAAAGGCGACCCGTTCCCGCAAGGCGACACTGGCGGTGTTGTGGTTGATTCCGAGGGCAAGCAAACTCATGAGTGGGCGACGATCATTTCATACGCTGGGTGCAAAGGCTGCCAATTGTACGAGAAAGGGTAAGTCTTTAAAAGCAATACGGCCGCCCCGTATACTGTGGCAAATTCCTCTCTCTGGAGCCATCTCTTGCTGCTACGTATTTTTACCCTCACCTGCCTGCTGTTGCTGGCCGGTTGTGCCACCACCCAGCCCCAGCGTGACCAGGTGAACTGGAACCAGGAGCGGACCCGTCTCGAGCAACTGACCCACTGGCAGCTATCCGGCAAGATGGCCATCATCACGCCACAGCAAAAGGGCAGCGCCCGTCTCAACTGGCAACAGGATGGGGAGGATTATCGCCTCAACCTCACCAGCCTGATTGGCACCAGCATTCTGGAGCTCTCCCGCAGCAAGGGCGAAATCACCCTGCTCGACAGCGACGGCAATCGCCACCAGAGCCAGGATGCCGAAGCGCTCATCTATCAACTGACCGGCTGGAATATTCCGGTTGCGGGATTACCGGAGTGGATCAAGGGGCTGCCGGGTCAGGCGGAGTTTGAACTCAACCCCGACAGCAGTCTGGCCAGCGTGCGCGACGGCCAGTGGCAGATCGTCTATGGCGATTATCGGGATCAGGATGGCTACCGCCTGCCACACCAGCTGACCATGACGGGCCAGAACAGCCGCCTCAAGCTTCAGATCAACCAATGGACTCTTGCACGTTAATGGCTTCCACACGCTGGCCGGCACCGGCCAAACTCAACCTGTTTCTACACGTCAATGGCCGTCGTCCCGATGGCTATCACGAGCTGCAGACCCTGTTTATCTTCCTCAACCACAGCGACTGGCTCGAGTTCGAGGTGATACCGAATAGCGACACACTCACCCTGAGCCCGGCCATTCCCGGGGTGCCGGATGAGCAGAATCTGATTATCCGGGCGGCGCGGCTGCTGCAGGCAACCCTGCCGAGCCCGCAGGGGGCCCATATCCGGCTGGAGAAGGTGCTGCCCATGGGGGGCGGCATTGGCGGCGGTTCGTCCGATGCAGCGACCACGCTGGTAGCGCTTAACCACCTCTGGCAAGCGGGTTTGAGTGAAGATGAACTGGCAGCGCTTGGCGTCCAGTTGGGGGCCGATGTGCCGGTGTTTGTCCGTGGCAAGGCGGCCTTTGCCGAAGGCGTGGGCGAGCGGCTGCAACCGGTCGAACTGCCCGATGCCTGGTATCTGGTACTCAAGCCCGATTGCCATGTGGCGACCGCAGCCGTATTCCAGGATCCGGACCTGCCGAGAGCCACGCCGAAAATGGCGCTGGACAACCTGCTGGAAGGCGAGTGGAAAAACGATTGCGAATCGCTGGTGAAAAAGCGCCACCCCGAGGTTGCCAATGCGCTCGGCTGGTTGCTAGAATACGCGCCGTCAAGAATGACGGGCACAGGAGCCTGCGTCTTTGCTCAATTTGAAGACGAAGTGACTGCTCGGGAAGTGTTGGCCTGCGTGCCGAAGGGACTTGATGGGTTTGTCGCCAAGGGCGAGAACATATCACCTCTCTTCTCCACATTGCAACAGTTCAAATGATTGGGGTATCGCCAAGCGGTAAGGCAGCGGGTTTTGATCTCGCCATCCCTAGGTTCGAATCCTAGTACCCCAGCCAATTTTACCGAACAGTATTGATGATGATTAACGTGGCCGGTTTTGCACTCGGCCACGGATTCGGGTTACCGGTATCATCACAATCATTGGGCAGCAGACACCTTGTACGTTATCTTGATAAATCGTTTGCCCCAAAACGATAGGGTCTGATTTCAGACTCCCCCACATACTGGATGCAACCCCGAGGTTTCAAACCGTGCCTGACATGAAGCTGTTTGCTGGTAACGCAACGCCGGAACTAGCCCAGAAGATCGCAGATCGCCTGTTTATCAAACTCGGCAATGCTGCCGTAGGTCGCTTTAGCGACGGCGAGATCAGCGTACAGATCAATGAGAATGTACGTGGTGGCGATATCTTCATCATTCAATCCACCTGTGCCCCGACCAACGACAATTTGATGGAATTGATCGTCATGGTGGATGCTCTGCGTCGTGCTTCAGCTGGCCGTATCACTGCCGTTATCCCCTACTTTGGTTATGCCCGTCAGGACCGCCGTGTCCGCTCCGCCCGTGTCCCCATCACCGCCAAGGTTGTCGCTGACTTCCTCTCCAGCGTAGGTGTGGATCGCGTGCTGACCGTTGACCTGCATGCCGAGCAAATTCAAGGTTTCTTCGACGTTCCGGTAGACAACGTGTTCGGTAGCCCGGTGCTGCTGGAAGACATGAAGTCCAAGAACCTCGAGTCTCCTGTCGTTGTCTCCCCGGACATCGGTGGCGTCGTGCGTGCCCGCGCCATCGCCAAACTGCTGGATGACACCGACATCGCCATCATCGACAAGCGCCGTCCCCGCCCGAACGTCTCCCAGGTCATGCACCTGATCGGTGACGTTGCCGGCCGCGACTGCATCATCGTTGATGACATGATCGACACCGGCGGCACCCTGTGCAAAGCCGCAGAGGCCCTGAAAGAGCGCGGTGCCAAGCGTGTATTCGCTTACGCAACTCACCCGGTCTTCTCCGGTTCCGCCGTCGAGAACATCAAGAACTCCGTGATCGATGAACTGATCATCACCGACTCCATCCCGCTCACTGCGGAGATGAAAGCGGTAGGCAAGGTCAAGCAGCTGACGCTGTCAACTGTACTGGCCGAAGCCATTCGTCGCATCAGCAACGAAGAATCCATCTCTGCCATGTTTGAGCATTGATAGATTTAGCAATAACGAAAACCGCCATCAGGCGGTTTTCGTCTTTCTGGACCTTCTCTTTCCAACTTTCTGCTATCTGGTACGACCCTGCCCACGGCAGGCTTAAGGATTTACCCATGAATTGCTTGCGTCCCCTCCTGCTCGCGACCCTCACCTCCGCCCTGTTCGCCTGTCAGCCCGCCAAAGAGAACCCGCCCTTCGTGCTGACCCTGGCTCACATGAACGACACCCACTCCCAGTTTGATCCGGTCAATGCCGAGATCAAAGGGCAGATCTTTGCCCAGCAGGGGGAGACGGACATCCTCTATACCCGCTTTGGCGGTTACCCGCGCCTGCTGACCATGGCGAAAGCCTATCAGGCCGATGCGCTGGCCAAGAACCAGCCCTTGCTGCTGCTGCACGGCGGTGATGCCTGGCAGGGCAGCGGCTACTTCAAACTCAACGAGGGGATGGCCAACGCCGAGTTGCTGAGCCAGTTCGGCCTCGATGCCATGGCGCTGGGCAACCACGAGTTCGATCTGGATAACCAGAAGCTGGCCCGCTTCATAGAGGGGGTCAACTTCCCGGTGCTGGCCGCCAACCTCGACACCAAGGCCGATCCGGCCCTCAGCAAGGCTGACAACCTCAAGCCCTTCGTGGTCTACGCCTTTGACGGCAACCAGAAGAGCCCGGTCACCGATCTCGACAACCTGCCGCAAGGCAAACAGCTGGTCGCCGTCATCGGTCTGGTGCTGGAAGACATGGGCAATATCGCCCCCAACGTCGGCAAGCTGCGCTTTGGCAAGGAGGTCGCCTCGGCTCAGGCCACGGTCGACATGCTGCAAGCCAAGGGGATCCATCAGATCGTGGCGCTCACCCACATCGGCAACGAGCGGGATCTGGCGCTGGCGGCCAAGGTAAACGGTCTCGATGCCATCGTCGGCGGCCACTCCCACAGCCTGCTCGGCGATTTTCGCAATATCGGCTGGGGCAAGACCGGCGATTACGCCAAGCTGGTGACCAATCCGGATGGCATCGGCAAAACCTGCGTGGTGCAGGCGGGCTCCTACGCCCAGGCCATCGGTCTGGCACAGGTGACCTTTGACAGCCAGGGTCAGGTGACCGACTGCCAGGGCCACAACAGCCTGCTGGCCAGCCGCGACTTCTTCGCCGATGCGGCGCGCAAACAGGCGCTCGACGAGACCCGCAGCAAAGAGGCGAGCCAGTTTGTCGACAACCAACCCAATCTGGTGACCGTGGATGAAGATCCGCGCCTGCGCGGCATCATCGACAGCCACTACAAACCGGCGCTGGAGAAAGCCTACGGCCCGGTGATCGGCACCATCCCCGAGCAGCTGCAAAATGCACGTCGCCCCGGCGACAACGGCAGCGACAGCCACGGCTCAGATGTAGCGCCGCTGGTTGCCGAAGGGGAGTTCTACTGGGCCAATACCCCAGCAGTGCAAGCCCTGACCGGCGGCCCGGTCGATTTTTCTCTGGTTGCGGTGGGCGGCGTGCGCGCCGACCTGCCTGCTGGCGAATGGCGTGAGGGGGATAGTGCCCTCACCTTGTTGCCATTCAAGAACCAGCTCGCGGTGCTGACCCTGACCGGCGCCGAGGTACGCGCCCTGCTGACCGAGACCATCACCGCCACCCTGCCCGCCAGTGCCCATGCCGGCAAGTTCCCCTATGGCGGCCACCTGCGTTACACCTTCCAGGAGACCGACGCAGGCAAAGCGGGCAACCTGACCCAATTGCAGCGTGAGACCGCAAACGGCGAGTGGCAAGATCTGGTGGATAGCCAGCGCTATCGGGTGGTGATGAACGCCTACAGCGCCAACGGCAACGATGGCTGGCAGGCACTGGCCAATGCCCAGCGCCACCAGAGCGAGCGGGTCGACATCGCCAGCGTAAACGGCAAGCTGACCGCCTTCCCGGTGCTCAAAGTGGCACAAAATGGCGAGCTGCTCGGTGCCGTCTACGCCCCGGGCAAATCCCTCGACTGCAAGGCCGCCGGGGTCGATTGCGGCACCGACGCAGCCTCCTTCGTGGAGTATGTGCGCGATGCCCGCCCCACCCTGACCGCGCTGGATGAGGAAACTGTCACCCTGCTGCGCGCCAAATAACGACGGTAGTCAACCGGGCACAACCCATCGGCAAGCTGAAACGGGCCTCATGCAAGAGGCCCGTTTGCCCACCGTTAGCCACCCATTGGTCGCAATAATGCTGCAAATCCCGCCATAACATGCACATTGGTTGAGTGATCGCCACTCGGCGGCTAGAATATTGCGTCCTATTGCCCTGGGTAGTGTGCCCACGGCAGCTGCGAGTGAAGACATCAAGCGTGACAAGCCAAATCAAACTGATCGTCGGACTGGGCAATCCCGGCCCGGAATATGCCAAAACCCGCCACAATGCGGGCGCCTGGTATGTGGAGCAACTGGCCCGCTGGCACAATGTCAGCCTGCGCGAAGAGCCCAAGTTCTTCGGCCACACTGCCCGCATTCTGGTTGATGGGCAGGATGTGCGACTGCTCATCCCGAACACCTACATGAACCTCTCCGGCAAGGCGGTCGCCGCTCTGGCGCGTTTTTATCAGATTGAGCCGGAAGCGATTCTGGTGGCCCATGATGAACTGGATCTGCCCCCGGGCATCGCCAAGTTCAAGCAGGGCGGTGGTCACGGCGGCCATAACGGCCTCAAGGACATCATCGCCAAGATGGGCAACAACAATAACTTCTTCCGGCTGCGCCTCGGGATCGGCCATCCCGGAGCCAAGGAGCTGGTCGCCGGCTTCGTGCTGACCAAGGCGCCCAGCAGTGAACAGAACCTGATCGATGCCGCACTGGACGAGTCCCTGCGTGCCACCGACATTCTGTTCAAACAAGATATGACCAAGGCCATGAACCGGCTGCACAGCTTCAAGGCCGAATAAAGCATGACACGGGCCGCCTGCGGGCGAGCCTCACAGCATCCATCAAGTAAGGTAACAATCCATGGGTTTTAAATGCGGTATCGTGGGCCTGCCCAATGTAGGCAAATCCACCCTGTTCAACGCGCTGACCAAGGCCGGTATCGAAGCCGCCAACTTCCCGTTCTGCACCATCGAGCCGAACACTGGTGTGGTGCCGATGCCGGATCCCCGCCTCGATCAGCTGGCTGCCATCATCAATCCGCAGCGCGTTGTGCCGACCACCATGGAATTCGTCGACATCGCCGGTCTGGTTGCCGGTGCCTCCAAGGGTGAAGGTCTGGGTAACCAGTTCCTGGCCAACATCCGTGAAACCGAAGCGATCGGCCATGTAGTGCGCTGCTTCGACGACGAAAACATCATTCACGTTGCCGGCAAGGTCTCTCCCGCTGACGATATCGAAGTGATCAACACCGAGCTGGCCCTGTCGGATCTGGACGCCTGCGAGCGCGCCATTCACCGTCAGTCCAAGCGCGCCAAAGGCGGCGACAAGGATGCCAAGCTGGAAGTGGAAGTGCTTGAGAAGATCAAGGTTGCGCTGGAAAACGGCCAGATGATCCGCGGCATGAAGCTGGATAAAGAAGAGCTGGCCGCCGTGAGCCACCTCAACTTCCTGACCCTGAAACCCACCATGTATATCGCCAACGTGGCGGAAGATGGCTTCGAGAACAACCCCTATCTGGACAAGGTGCGTGAAATCGCCGCCGCCGAGAACGCGGTCGTGGTCGTGGTCTGCTGCGCCATCGAAGCCGACATCGCCGAGCTGGACGACGAAGATCGCGCCGAGTTCATGGCAGACCTGGGCATCGAAGAGCCGGGCCTGAACCGCGTTATCCGCTCTGGCTACCAGCTGCTCAACCTGCAGACCTACTTCACCGCCGGTGTGAAAGAGGTACGCGCCTGGACTATTCCGGTCGGTGCCACTGCCCCGCAAGCGGCAGGCAAGATCCACACTGACTTTGAAAAAGGCTTTATTCGCGCCCAAACCATCGCCTTTGAAGACTTTATCAACTACAAGGGTGAGCAAGGCGCCAAGGAAGCGGGCAAGATGCGCGCTGAAGGGAAAGATTACATCGTCAAAGATGGCGATATCATGAACTTCCTGTTCAACGTCTAATCCCATGACAGGCCAGCATTTGCTGGCCTGTTTTTTATCTGCCATTGCCCAGGCAATAATGGCAATGTCTTAAAAAAAAGCAGATTGTTGGGCTTTTGCGCAACAGAGACCAATAACTGGTCAAACGCACTCAAATTGCGTTTTTCTGGCAAAAAAAGGGTTGACGCCCCAGAGCCAGATACGCATAATTCGGCCCGCACGGTGACGAGGTAACGACTCACCGGAAGCAAGGTTGGCTATGTAGCTCAGCTGGTTAGAGCATCGCACTCATAATGCGGGGGTCACAGGTTCGAATCCCGTCATAGCCACCATTATTTCTGTTGGGGTATCGCCAAGCGGTAAGGCAGCGGGTTTTGATCTCGCCATCCCTAGGTTCGAATCCTAGTACCCCAGCCATTTTTAAAAGTTCTTTGCCAGTCTCGTGACTGTTGAGGAACGCTGTTGGGGTATCGCCAAGCGGTAAGGCAGCGGGTTTTGATCTCGCCATCCCTAGGTTCGAATCCTAGTACCCCAGCCATTTTTGAAAGGTGTTTGATAGTTTCTGTCAGGCATCACTGTTGGGGTATCGCCAAGCGGTAAGGCAGCGGGTTTTGATCTC
>NZ_JRJY01000074.1:0-32942 GCF_000801015.1 Aeromonas sp. ZOR0001
TCGGCGTGTTCCGCCGTGCTGGTAGGGGCGCATTATAGGGAGCCACGCCGGGATGACAAGAGCTTTTTGCAAAAATGCGTTCGTTTGCTGAAAAAGCGAACTGAACGCCCCAAAACAGCCCCTTGGCACCTCTTTTACGCCGCTTTTTTGCTCAACTCTTCGCTTTGTGCCCGGATATAGTTGACCCAGCTGGTTGCCTTCTGCTGCCAGTTATCCTGCTGCTGCAGCTCTCGGGCCAGTTCCAGCGCCTGGGCATACTGCTCCTTATTAAGGTGTGCCTGCACCAGCAGCGCTTTGGCACGATTGCCTTGCTCGCCTTTTACCGACTTGATGGCGGCGAGCTGGATCATGGCAGCATCAGTCTTGCCCTGTTGCAGCAGCAGTTCGGCGGCGCGCATGGCAGCTTTGGGCTGACCATGTAGGCTGGCCAGCTGCTGCCAGCTATCAACTGCTTGTGACCACTCCCGGGCACCTTCCCACAATTGGGCAAGCAGTTGGCGGTTTTCAGCACTTTGCTTCATCTGTCCCTTGGCCATGGCCGCTTCCAGCAGACGGGCCCCACGATAAGGCAGCCCTTGCCAGGCATAGAGACGGATCAGCTGATTGCGGGCTGACGCGTCATCCATCAGTTTTCTGTCGATGGCAGTCTGCAGCAGCGCCAACGCCTGATCCCCACGTTTGGCGGAGAGGTTGAGCGACACCGCCTGCTGCCACCATTTGCTCTCTTTGGGTTCGTGGCTGATCAACTCGGCCGCCTGATCGGCAGCCACGCCATAACGTTGCTGAGCGGTGAGGGCGGAGAGACGAATGATGGCAGCCTGTTTCTGCCAACCCTTTTTCAACAACTGTTCGCTCTGACTGGCGGCGTCACCGTACTGCTTGTTGTGGTAATAGAGACCAGCCAGACGCAGGCGCAGCGCATCGTCTTGCTTGAGCGCCAGCGCCGCCTTGTAGCTGGCGATGGCACCAGACCAGTTGGATTGCTGGGCCTGAATATCGCCGCGCAGTCGCAACAGCTGGAGCTGTTGCTGCTCGGGCCACTCTTTATAGGCAAGGGCCTGTTCGACGTAGCGGCTCGCCTGGGCGGTCTGTTGCAGGTTGGCCGCCAGTGAGGCTTGCAACTGCGCCAGCCAGGCACGCTCGGCATCGCTATTTGGCTTGAGGCCGGATGCCTTGCTCTGGGCTTGTTGCCACTGACCGGACTGATAAAGCTTCATCACGGGTTCAAGCTGACGGGAGAAGTGGGGGCTGACCTCCATCGCCAGACAGGCTTGGCCGACCAGGGCAAGCAGACAGATCCAGATCCGCAACATAGTTATGACTCCAGTTTGAATTTGAGCGTGATGACTTGCACCAGCTTGTCGGTGGCGCCCGGTCTCGGCTGATAGCGCCACTTGTTGATCGCCTGAATGGCCGCCCGCTCGAACTGACGCTTGGGTTTGGCCTCGACCACTTCCACATCCTGCACGCCACCGTCGGCATTCACGCTAAAGCGCAGGGTGACGAATCCTTCGATCCCTGACTGCTGGGCACGATAGGGGTAGACCGGCTCGATCCGTTGCAGCGGCATCAGCATGTCACCGGCACCGATACCCGCCCCCTGCTGCTGGCCGTGGTAGTTGCCACTCAATACCGGTGCAGTACTGGTCGCCACACCGGGGGCATAGACCTGCACCGCGCTGAGGCTGGAGACCAGATCCAGACTCGGCTCAACGGCCGCCAAGGGTGCCGCGGCAGGCATCGGCAGCGGTGCGGAGGCCAATGCCGCAGGAGGCTCTGGCAGAGGTTCAGGCTCCTGCGGCACCGGACGCTCGCGCACCTGCACCTCGGTCACCTCGTTCTGCATATTGATGACGATGGGCTTCTGTTCGCTCGCCACCTTCTCGCCCCGGGGCGGTTCAACCAGCGTGGCCATAAACAGCAGGATACCCAGACTGAGGGCGATCCCCAGCCCCAGGCTCATCAGCTTGTATTTCATTTCGGCGCCACCGCCACGGCGATATTGGCGATACCCGCCGCCTTGGCCTCATCCATAACCCGCACCACCTTGCCATGGGGCACTCGCTCGTCGGCCTGGATCACCAGGCTGGCATCGGGCTGCTCCGCCAGCAGACGGACGATGGTGGCCTGTACCCGCTCCACATCGATCTGCTTGCGGTCGAGGAAGATCTGACCCTGAGCCCCGATCGCCAGCATGATGCTGGAAGATTTCTGCGCCTTGGCCTGACTGGCCTGGGGTCTGTGTACCTCGAGTCCGGCTTCGCGCACAAAGGAGGTGGTGACAATAAAGAAGATCAGCATGATGAACACGATATCCAGCATGGGGGTCATGTCGATCTGCACTTCGTCACGCTGGCGTTTGGATTGCCGTCTCATTGCATTACCTTCTCTTCTCGCAGGCCGTCCCGGGTCTTGGCCAGCGCACGCTTGGCCTGACTCTCGAGCCGACTGAGTAACAACACGCCGGAGAGCGCCACCACCATGCCTGCCATGGTGGGGATAGTGGCGCGGGAGATCCCGCCCGCCATGCTCTCCGGGTTAAAGCGGTTGGCCGCGGCCAACGCATCGAATACGCCGATCATGCCGGTCACAGTACCCAGCAGCCCCAACATGGGGCAGAGCACCACCAGGGTGCGGATGAAGATCAGATGACGGTTCAGTTCCAGCTCCGCCTGTGCCAGCCAGCGGCTGCGGATCGCTCGGGCGTGCCAGCTGTGACGCTCGCTGCGGGCCTGCCAGCGGCCGAGCAGCTGTTGCTGCAAGGGGCCAAAACCCAGATTGAGGTAGAGCAGCCGCTCGATCATCAAAATCCACATCAGCACCAGCAGGGCCAGAATGACCCAGAGCACAGGGCCGCCACGGCCCATGAAGCTCTGCAACTGTTGCCAGATGTCGAGCATCATGCTGCTCGCTCCATCCCGCCGTTATTGCTCTCGGCGCGCTCGGCCAGAATGCCGGCTACCTGCTGCTCCAGTACATTGGAAAGCTCGGTGAAGCGCGATTGCAGCAGGCTGTGGGCCAGGATCAGCGGAATGGCCGCAACCAGACCCTGTACCGTGGTGACCAGCGCCATGGAGATGCCGCCCGCCATGATCTTGGGATCGCCGGTGCCAAACTGGGTGATGGCCTGGAAGGTGCCGATCATCCCGGTTACGGTACCGAGCAGACCCAGCATGGGGGCGATGGCCGCGATTACCTTGACCATGCCGATGCCGCGCTCCATGCGAGGAGTCTCCTGCAGGATCGCCTCATCAAGACGCAGCTCGAGGGTCTCCATGCTCAGCTCGGGGTGTTTGTCCGCCACTGTCAGCACCCGGCCGAGGGCGTTGTCGGCGTGATACTCGCCGCTCTTGAGTTGGCGGCGCACCAGAGTCAGTTCGCGGGAGAGGCTCCACAGCCGTACCGCAGCGATACCCAAACCGATGGCGGCCAACAGCACGATAATGGCGCCGACCTGACCACCTTGTTGTACCTGCTGCCAGAAGGTGGGCGCCTGTGCCAGCATCGCCAGCAGAGTGCCATGCGAAGGATCCAGCGGCAGCGCTTCCCCTTCCTGACCCTGATAAGCCGCAACGGCAGAGAGCACGCTACCGGGCAGACCCAGCACCGGGCTCAAGCCTTCGGCGGTCGGTTGCAGGAAGCCTTCGCTCCCCAGCAGGGCAAAACTGCCAACCCGGGTCAGCGACTGCTCGCTGGCAGCCCCCTGGGCATCGAGCACCTTGCCGTTGAACTGAGCAATCCGGCCAGATTCGCGGATCTCCTGCAGCAGCGTGGCGGGCAGCAGGGCGAGGGCGGCGCGATCCGGCACCTGTTTATCCTGTGCCATGGCTTTCAGCGGGGCGAGACGCTCCGGGTACTGGCCCTCGACGGCGGATTCGCTCAGCAGCTTGACCGCATCGCTGGCGCCCTGACGGGTGACCGCGAAGATCTCGTTCATGTCGCCGGAGGCTTGCTCCCACTGGGCGTTAAGCTCGACCAGCTGCTTCTCGTTGCTGGCGAACTTGCCAGCCAGCTCCTTGCTCAGGCGCTGGGCCTCGGCCAGTCTGGCGCGGGCAGTGCCGAGCTCCTTGGCTACGGTCGCCAGATCTTGCTGAGCCTGCTGTTCACGAGCCTGTTCCTGCTGCTGCCACTCATCGGCGACAGCGGCGTTGGTACCGCAGGAGAGGGCAATAAGGAGGGGGAACCACTTCATGGTGACTCTCATGATTGGGCCTCCTGACTGCGGCTGACAGAGAGGGGGACATTGAGCAACTGGGGAACTTTCTTGTCGGCGGCCACATCCATCGCCTCGGCGATGGGGGAGAGCCACTGGCTATCGAGGGCTTGCCACTGCTTAGACTCGGCAGACCAGCGCCATGCCTGACTGCGATCGGCCGTCATCGCCAGCAGGGAGACCCGACCCAGCGCCAGCACATCGACCCGACGCGGAGCACCATCCAGCTCCAGCTCGGCGGAATAGCTGTCCATCCGGCTGCCGTACTCGGCTTCAATCTGATAGGCCTGCAGCAGCTGACGGAATTTCTCTGCCTCGCTAACGTCTGCGCGGGCCAGGGTCGCTTTCAACTGTTCAACCCGCGCCAGCCGATCTTCCTTGCGTAGCGGGATGTCGTTTTGCACCAGCTGTTCCAGATCTGCCTGCATCTGCAACATCAGCGGGATCAAGCCCTGACGGGTCTCTTGCACCGCTTCAAGCTGCTGGCTCAATTTACCCAGCTCATTTTGCTGATCGGCCACCAGAGATTGCATGTAGCGGTTGTAGGCTTCGAGGTCACGCAGTTGCAGCTGGGCATTTTGCAGCTCCAGTCGTGCGGCAACGGCGGCATCGGCGGCTTTTTCCACTCGCTGCTGGGAGGCTTTCCCGGCAGCTATGCTGTTCTTGAGGGCGGGAGCAACCAGCTCATCCCCGATGGCAGCAAAGTGGACTGACAGTGGCAGCAGGGCCACACCCCATAATTTGTTCATTGAAATACATCTTACTAATGATAACTATTATCATTATCTCAAATGCAGGGCGGACTGGCAACGAGAGGATTTTCTTGGCCTTTATGCACAAAAACAGGATAATTTTTAAGCACGCACGGAATAAGTGGCTCCAATAGCCACCGCACAAATATAAATAACGATAAAAAATCTTTTCGATCAGTGTGATAGAGATCGAAAAAGGAGAAAGTAATGCTCAACGATGCGATCTGGGAACATATCGACAAGTTCACCAAGGCAACAAAAACCAGCGATATCCAGCAACTGCTGGAGCGCTTCAGTCATCAAATGGGCTTTGATTACTTTCGGCTGCTGATTATTTTCCCCATCAGCATGCAAAAATCCCACGTGGCACTGTTCAACAACTGTCCGACCACCTGGTTTGACGCCTATAGCGAAAACCAGTATCTGACCCAGGATCCGGTGGTCTATCTGGGGCTGAAACAGACCCAGCCGATCTTCTGGAACAAGCTCGACTGCGACTCTCCCTGGCTGCCCAGCGCCAGCCGCGACGTGATGAACCTGGCCGCCGATTTCGGGGTACGCAATGGCGTCTCCTTTCCGCTGCACACCCCGCAGGGGGAGCACGGCATCCTCTCTTTCATCACCAAGGAGAAATCCAACTCCGACCTGATGTTTGAAAATGTCCCGCTGCTGTCATTCTGCGCCAGCTACATCTTCAACTCCGCACTGCAACTAATCAAAAGCAGACCGGATATGATGAAGTACCTGACCGAACTGTCGGATCGGGAGAAGGAGTGCCTGTTCTGGGCCAGCGAGGGCAAGACCTCCTGGGAGATCGCCACCATCCTCGGCATCAGTGAGCGGACGGTCAACTTTCACCTGACCCAGGTGACCAACAAGACCGACTCAAAGAACCGCAGTCAGGCCATCGCCAAAGGGATCACCAGCGGCATCATAGTGCCCTCCCTCGACGAGGTCACCATCACCAACCTGCGGCTGTCGTAACCCTCAGCCGAAACAAAAAGAGCCGCAATTGCGGCTCTTTTTCATTTCAGAAAGTGACTTACTCAACGGTCACCGATTTTGCCAGGTTGCGCGGCTGGTCGACGTCAGTGCCCTTGATCAGGGCAACGTGGTAGGAGAGCAGCTGCAGCGGCACGGTATAGACGATGGGGGCGATCACCTCTTCCACATGGTTGAGGTTCATGACCCGCATGGTCTCGTCGCTCTTGAAGCCGGTATCAGCATCGGCGAACACGTAGAGGATACCGCCACGGGCGCGCACCTCTTCCACGTTGGACTTGAGCTTCTCCAGCAGATCGTTGTTCGGCGCCACCACAATGATGGGCATTTCGGCATCGATCAGCGCCAGCGGGCCGTGCTTCAGTTCGCCAGCGGCATAGGCTTCGGCGTGGATGTAGGATATCTCTTTGAGCTTGAGCGCCCCCTCCATGGCGATGGGGTACTGGCTGCCGCGGCCGAGGAACAGGCTGTGCTGCTTGTCGGCAAACTCTTCGGCCAGGGTTTCGATATCCTTGGCCAGTGCCAGGCTCTCTTTAATACGCAGCGGCAGGGCTTGCAGCGCCTTGACCAGTTCGGCCTCGGCGGCGGCGCTCAGGTGGCCACGGCAGTGACCGACGGAGGCCACCAGCATCAGCAGGCCAGCCAGCTGGGTGGTGAACGCCTTGGTGGAAGCTACACCGATCTCGGCACCGGCACGGGTCATAAAGGCCAGATCAGATTCACGCACCAGCGAGGAGCCCGGCACGTTGCAAATAGCCAGCGAGCTCATATAGCCGGATTCCTTGGCCAGACGCAGCGCCGCCAGGGTATCAGCGGTCTCGCCACTCTGGGAGAGAGTCACCAGCAGGCTGTTGGGGCGCACTACCGACTTGCGATAGCGGAACTCGGAGGCGATCTCCACATCGCAGGAGACGCCAGCGATCTCTTCGAACCAGTAGCGAGCCACCATGCCGGAGTGGTAGGAGGTGCCGCAGGCGACGATCTGCACGTGCTCGACCTTGTCAAAGATGGCGCGCGCGCCGTTGCCGAACGATTCGACCACCACGTGATCGCTGCCCAGACGCCCTTCCAGGGTGTTGGTGATCGCTTTGGGCTGCTCGTGGATCTCTTTGAGCATGTAGTGACGGTATTCACCCTTGTCACCGGCATCGTGGGAGAGTTCAGACTCCTGCTCTTCGCGCGCCACGGCGTTGCCGTTGGTATCGAAGATGTGCACGTCACGGCGGGTCACTTCGGCCACATCACCCTCTTCCAGGAAGATGAAACGACGGGTCACCGGCAGCAGCGCCATCTGGTCGGAGGCGATAAAGTTCTCGCCGATACCACGGCCGATCACCAACGGTGAACCGGAACGGGCCACCACCACGCGGCTGTCGTCGCGGCTATCCATCACCACGGTACCGTAGGCACCGCGCAGCTGCTTCACCGCAGTCTGCATGGCGGCCAGCAGGCTGCCGGCGCTCTTCAGCTCGTGATGGACCAGATGGGCAATCACCTCGGTATCAGTGTCGGAGCTGAACACATAGCCCAGCGCCTTCAACTCTTCCCGCAGCTCTTCGTGGTTCTCGATGATGCCGTTGTGTACCACCACGATATGCTCGGAGACGTGGGGGTGGGCATTGCGCTCGGAAGGCTCGCCGTGAGTGGCCCAGCGGGTATGGGCGATGCCGGTACCACCATGGACGGACTGCTCGTCGAGCGCCTTGGCCAGCTCGGCCACCTTGCCCAGACGGCGAACCCGCTGCAACGGCTGGTTGGCGCTGAACACGGCCACACCGGCTGAGTCATAACCGCGGTACTCCAGACGGCGCAGGCCCTCTACCAGAATTTCAGCCACATCACGTTGGGCGACAGCCCCGACGATGCCACACATACACTTCTCCTTGAGATGCAAATCGTAAAGTCAGTTGGATGGTTCAGAGCTCGATGTCAGCAAGTGACCGGGGCACAGATAAGCGTCACCCCCTGGGCTTGAATCTGTTCTCTGGCCTCGCTGGCCAGCCCCTCGTCGGTCACCAGGGTATGGATGCTCGACCAGGGAAGTTCGAGATTGGGGATCTTGCGGCCGATCTTTTCCGATTCGACCATCACAATGACCTCCCGCGATACCTCGGCCATCACCCGCGACAGGCCCACCAGCTCGTTGAAGGTGGTGGTGCCACGTTCCGGGTCGATACCGTCGGCACCGATAAAGAGCTGGTCGAAGTCGTAGGAGCGCAACACCTGTTCCGCCACCTGCCCCTGGAAGGATTCGGAGTGAGGGTCCCAAGTGCCACCGGTCATTAACAGGGTAGGCTCATTTTCCAGCTCGCGCAGGGCACCGGCCACATTGAGGGAGTTGGTCATCACGATGAGGCCGCGCTTGTTGCCCAGCATGGGGATCATGGCGCTGGTGGTGCTGCCGCTGTCGATGATGACACGGTTGTGATCACGCAGCCGCTCGGCCGCCGCACGGGCAATGGCTAACTTTCGGTTCGAAACTTGTTCAGGGTTGACCTCGACCACCATCTCGCTCGGCAAAGGGACAGCACCACCGTAACGGCGCAGCAGCAGACCGCCGGTCTCCAGTACCGCCAGATCTTTACGGATGGTCACTTCGGAGGTAGAAAAGTGTTTGGCGAGGGCGTCGACGCTCACTTCACCCTGCTCTTGTACCAGGGTCACTATGGTGTGTCGGCGTTGTTGAGTATTACGTTTGGTCATTTTTAAGTTTCGATTCGAAAGAACATCGAAATATTAGCCCCTTTTTCGGAAAAATAAAACAGCAAATAGGATCCGATTTGGTTCGATGCCAGAATGGGGTGCCAATTTGCGACGAGGATGCCATGCAAAAGAGAGTCATCTGGCTGGTGGAGGATGAGGCCAGCATCGCCGACACCCTGATTTACGCCCTGCAGACCGACGGGTTCGAGGTGGAGTGGTTCATGCTGGGCCAACAGTTGCTGACACGACTGGAACAGACGCGACCCGACTTCCTGATCCTCGATGTGGGGCTGCCCGACATCAGCGGCTTCGAACTCTGCAAGCAGGTGAGGGCGCTGACCGATATCCCCCTGATGTTCCTCACCGCCCGCAGCGAGGAGATAGACCGGCTGATCGGGTTGGAGATCGGTGCCGACGACTATGTGGCCAAACCCTTCTCGCCACGGGAAGTGTGTGCACGGGTGCGGGTCATCCTGCGCCGCAGCCAGCCCGTAGCCCCCCAGCCCAGCACCCTGCTGGTACTGGATGAGGAGCGGGCCCGCATTCACTTTCGCGGCCAGCCGCTGGCCCTCACCCGCTACGAATATCTGCTGCTCAAAACCCTGATGCTTGCGCCGGGCCGGGTCTACTCCCGCCAACAGCTGATGGATCTGGTGTGGCAGGATGCGGAAGAGAGCCTGGATCGCACCGTCGATACCCATATCAAGACCATCCGCGCCAAGCTGCGCGAACATGATCCCGAAGCCAACCTGATCCTCACCCATCGCGGGCTGGGCTACAGCCTGGAGCTGGCATGAGACTCGGGTTGCAACTGCTGTGCGGCCTGCTGCTGATCTTCGCGCTGGCCGCCTGGTTCGTGCTGGAAATCTTCGTCGAGGAGATAAAACCGGGAGTGCGCAGCGCCACCGAGGATACTCTGGTAGACATGACCCAGCTGCTGGCGCCGCTCGCCCTCGATGATCTGCAAGAGGGCAATATGATGAACGGGCGGTTGGCCAGCGCCTTCGCCCGCCTCAACCAGAATCCCATCAATGCGATGATCGATGGCCACCTCAAGCAGCAGGCGGAGTACCGCATCTATGTCACTGACCAGAAGGGTATGGTGATTTACGACTCCGACGGCACGGATCTGGGCAAGGATTATTCCCGCTGGAACGATGTCTACCGCACTCTGCGCGGCCAGTATGGCGCCCGCAGCACCCGCACCGATCCCGAGGATGCCGCCAGCTCGACCATGTATGTGGCGGCGCCGCTGCGGGAAGGGGCCGAGATCATCGGCTCCCTCACCGTCGCCAAACCCAATCGCACCCTGATGCCTGCCATCGAACGGGGGGAACAGGAGCTGCTGCGGGCCGGCGGCCAGATGCTGCTTATCTCGCTGCTGATCGGCAGCCTGCTGGTGTGGTGGCTCAACCGCGCCATCGGCAAGCTGGTGCACTATGCCGACTCGGTCAGCAAGGGGGAGGCGGCACCGCTGCCACGGCTGCACACCGTCGAGCTGGATCGGCTCGGCCGCTCGCTGGAGACCATGCGCCACCAGCTCGATGGCAAAAGCTACATCGAAGCCTATGTGCACAGCCTGACCCACGAGCTGAAGAGCCCGCTGGCCGCCATTCGCGGGGCAGGGGAGATTTTGGCCGAAACGCCGCCCCCCGAAGTTGCCAAACGGTTTATCGGCAACATCAATCTGGAAACCGCCCGCATGCAGCAGCTGATCGAGCGAATGCTGCAACTGGCGCGGCTGGAGTCGGGGCAGGGGCTGGATCGCCAGTCGGTGGAACCGGCAAAACTGGGCAAGCGCACCCTCGATGCCCGCCAGATCATTGCCCAGCGCCGTCAGGTCGCGTTGGTGGCCGAGCTGACCAGCGCGCCGAAACAGAAGTGGGATCCACTGCTGGTGGAGCAGGCCATCGGCAACCTGCTGGACAACGCCATCGACTTCTCTCCCGCCAACGGGCAAGTCACCCTGAGCGGCAGCCAGCAGGAGGAGGGCTACTGTTTTCGGGTCACCGACAGCGGCCCCGGCATTCCCGACTACGCCCTGCCGCGCATCTTCGAGCGCTTCTACTCCCTGCCGCGCCCGGACAAGGGCAAGAGCAGCGGTCTGGGGCTCAGCTTCGCCCATGAGGTGGCCCACCAGCATGGCGGCCGTCTGACCCTGAGCAACCGGCCGGAAGGGGGCGCGCAGGCGGAACTCTGGCTGCCATTCACCTAGCCCCCCCGCAACTTCACATTCCCCACACAAAGCGGCATTAGACTGCCGCTTTCTCTCATCCATTTGCTCAAGGAAATGCTATGTCCCGCCTGCTTCTCTCCAGCCTGCTGGCTGCCGGTCTGCTCGCAGCCCTGCCTGCCTCCGCCGCCAGCGGCTGCTTTCTCTATGCTGACGGCAACGGCCAGACCCTCTCCAGCGAAGGGGACTGCTCCAGCCAGCTGCCACCCGCGTCCACCTTCAAGATCCCGCTGGCGCTGATGGGTTACGACAGTGGCTATCTGGTGGATGAAGAGCATCCGGCACTGCCTTACAAACCGAGCTATGACGGCTGGCTGCCCGCCTGGCGTGAAACCACCACCCCGCGCCGCTGGGAAACCTACTCGGTGGTCTGGTTCTCCCAGCAGATCACCGAATGGCTGGGGATGGAGCGCTTCCAGCAATATGTCGACCGCTTCGACTACGGCAATCGGGATCTCTCCGGTAATCCGGGCAAACATGATGGCCTGACCCAGGCCTGGCTCAGCTCCAGCCTCGCCATCAGTCCGGAGGAGCAGGCCCGCTTCCTCGGCAAGATGCTGAGCGGCAAGCTTCCGGTCTCTGCGCAGACCCTGCAGTACACCGCCAATATCCTCAAGGTGAGCGAGATCGATGGCTGGCAGATCCACGGCAAAACCGGCATGGGCTACCCGAAAAAGCTGGATGGCAGCCTCAACCGCGATCAGCAGATCGGCTGGTTCGTCGGCTGGGCCAGCAAACCGGGCAAACAGCTGATCTTCGTCCATACCGTGGTGCAAAAGCCCGGCAAGCAGTTCGCCTCCCTCAAGGCGAAAGAAGAGGTACTGGCTGCCCTGCCTGCACAACTTAAAAAGCAGTGAGCTCGCTTCCCGCCAGATAAACCCCGATAACTACGGTCAGCCCACCAGCGACGGGCTGACCGCCATTCGTAAACGAGACAAACATGAAATTATTTCTATTGCTGCTCTGGCTTCCGGCCATCATGGCGCTGGCTGCCTGTGATCTCTCCGACCGCCTGAGTCGGCAGGGAGAAGTCATCCATGATCGGCTAAACCACCTCGAATGGCAGGCGTGCAGCCTCGGCAGCCAGTGGCAGGAGGGGAAAGGGTGCGTGGGCACACCGGCCCTGCTGACGCTGCTTGAAGCCAAAGATGAAGCTGCCCGCCTTGGCGAGGGGTGGCGACTCCCCACCATCGAGGAGTTCTTCACCCTGCTCGACGAAGATTGCCGGACGCCGATGACAGACCCGCGTTTCTTCTCCGATATCCATGACAACGGGGAAAATTCAGCCCCCTACTGGACCTCCAGCTCCATTGAGGAGATGCCGGAACTGGTCTACTACATCGACTTTATGCACGGACTCATCGACGGCCATACCGATCGTTTCGCCCAAGCCGCTCGGTTGGTGCGCTCCCGCCCCTGAACAATCCCGCGGCGCCTGATGGCGCCGTTTTTCAACAGTTCACCGCCACTTCACACAAGCCCATCACCACTTCACGCCGGACTGACAGACTCACTCCATCCAACAAGGAGACGTGTCATGGTCAAACAGATATTCACCCACAAGATATTTCTGCTGCTGTTGCTCAGCCTGTTGTTGATGGTGCCGGTGCAATCCATCATGGAGCTGAACCGGGAGCGTCAGGCTTACCGCAGTCAGGCCATCAAACAGATAATGGCCAGTACGAGTGGACCGCAGCGCCTAATAGGCCCCGTAATTGTCCTCCCATATACAAGAGAGCTGATCCTGACCAATGGCAAGGACACTCGGAGAGAGGTGGAGACACGCTATCGCTACCTGTTGCCAGAACAGTTAACGGCCACAGCGAATATGGAAGTAACGCCACGCAAACTGGGGATCTACCAAGCCCAGCTGTATCAGGCTAACGTCACTCTAACCGGCCAATTACCAGCGATCCCTGATTGGCAGCCACCACGTGACAGCATACCCGGCCAACCCTATCTCAGCCTCATCGTCTCCGACGCTCGAGGCATCATTCAGATACCAACCATCACCTTCGCCAACGAGCTACTGACTGTCACCCCCGGTGCACGGCTTGGCAACCGATCCGGCGTGCATGTCCCGCTAACCACCAAACAACAGCAAGGAGGGTGGTTCGATATAAAGATTTCCCTACAGGGTATGGAAAAATTCACCCTGATTCCGGTCGGTCGTGACAGCAAACTAACCTTGTCCGGTAACTGGCCCCACCCCAACTTCCTGGGCGATTTCCTGCCAACCACCCGTACAGTAAAAGATCAAGGTTTCAATGCTGACTGGCAGACAAGTTGGTTTGCCACAGATATGGAGAATCAGTTCCCTGACATGATCCAAAGCGCCTCCAAACATCTGCCCAGCTTCAGCGTCAGTCTGGTGCAGCCGGTGGATCACTATCAACTCAATGAGAGGGCGGCCAAATATGCCCTGCTGTTTATCGGCCTCACCTTTATCAGCTTCTTCATGTTCGAGCTGCTCAAGGGGCTGCGGGTTCACCCGATCCAGTACGCGCTGGTGGGCATGGGGCTGGCTATCTTCTATCTGGTACTGCTGGCCCTGACCGAACACCTCGGCTTTGGCTGGGCCTATCTGGTGGCCGCACTGGCCAGCGTACTGCTCAACGGTTTCTACCTCAGTCATGTGCTGGGTGGCCCGAAACAGGGGATCGGCTTCGCATCGCTGCTCGGGCTGGTCTATGCCATCCTCTACAGCCTGCTGCAGGCCGAAGAGATCGCCTTGCTGCTCGGCGCCCTGCTGTTGTTCGCCACCCTGGCGCTGATCATGATGCTGACCCGCAAGCTCGACTGGTATCAGGTGATGGATTACAGCACACCCGCCACCACATGGGCGGCCCCCCATTCATCGACCAGTGACCCCAGCCATAAGTCATAAGCCAAAAAAACCGGCGCCATCAGGCGCCGGTTCTATTTTATTGATCGGGCATCACTTCTTCTTGACCGGGCGAGCCCAGTTCTTGATGTGGCGCTGGGGCACCCGGGTGATCACCAGCTCGTTCTCGGCCACATCCTTGGTGATGGTAGAACCCGCCCCCAGAGTCGCCCCCTTACCGATGCGCACCGGCGCCACCAGCTGGGTATCGGAACCGACGAACACATCATCCTCGATGATGGTCTGGAATTTGTTGACCCCGTCGTAGTTGCAGGTGATGGTACCAGCACCGATATTTACCCCGGCTCCGATCTCGGCATCACCCAGATAGGTCAAATGACCGCACTTGGAACCAACCCCCAAACGAGCCTTCTTCATCTCGACGAAGTTGCCGACGTGGGCATCCTGCTCCAGCACGGCACCCGGGCGCAGACGGGCAAACGGGCCGACCGAGCACTGATCCGCCACCTGAGCCCCTTCAACGATGGAGTAGGGCTTCACTTCGGTGTGATCGCCAATAACACAATCCTTCAGCACGGCACCGGCACCAATACGGACGTGGTTGCCGAGGGTTACCTTGCCTTCGATAATCACGTTGACGTCGATCACCACCTCTTCACCGATCTCGAGGGTTCCGCGCAGATCGAAGCGGGCAGGGTCGATCAGGGTGGCACCGGCGATCATCAGCTTCTCGGCCTGCATCTGCTGATAGCTGCGCTCAAGTTGGGCCAATTGCACCCGATTGTTGGCCCCTTCAACTTCAGCGGCACGCTCCGGATGGACCGCAGCAATCGGGCAGCCATCGGCGTGCGCCATGGCGATCACGTCTGTCAGGTAGAACTCCCCCTGGGCATTCTTGTTGTCCAGACGGGAGAGCCAGCTGCGCAACTGACCCCCGTTGGCCACCAGCACGCCGGTATTCACCTCACGGATCTCCAGCTGTTCGGCGTTGGCATCCTTCTGCTCGACGATGCCGACTACCTGACCGTTTTCACGGACGATACGGCCATAGCCGGTGGGGTTGTCGAGCACCACGGTCAGCAATGCCATCCCGTTTTCAGCCTTGGCAGCCAGCAGTCGCTGCAGGGTCTCGGGCTGGATCAGCGGGGTATCGCCGTAGAGCACCAGCACATCGTCTTCATCCTTCCAGAACGGGATGGCCTGGGCGACGGCGTGACCTGTCCCCAGCTGCTGCGCCTGCAGCACCCAGTTCACGTCGGCCGCCACAATCCGCTCTTTCAGCAGCTCGGCACCGTGGCCATAAACCAGATGCAGCTGCTCAGCACCGACCTGACGGGCAGTATCGATCACATGGGAAACCATGGGTTTGTTGGCTACCGGGTGCAGTACCTTGGGCAGAACGGAACGCATACGGGTACCTTTACCCGCAGCCAGGATCACGACGTTGAGGGACATAAATTGGCCTTTGGAACATGAGGAAATACTCGGCGGAGTCTATCCAACGGGTAAAAAAAAAGCGACCCGAAGGTCGCTTTTTACATCACCGTTATTAGCGGTAATTCTTTTTGACGATATCGATGACTCGCAGTTGAGCCATCGCCTTGGCCAGCTCGGTGGCGGCCTGGGCGTAGTCGATATCACCATGGGAGCTGTGGATCCGCTCTTCGGCTGCGCGCTTGGCTTCCTGGGCTTTCGCCTCATCCAAGTCGTCAGCACGAATCGCGGTGTCCGCCAGCACGGTCACGGATTCAGGTTGTACTTCCAGCATACCGCCGGAGATGTACAGCACCTCTTCAGTTCCGTTCTGCTTCACCAAGCGGACCAGGCCCGGCTTGATGGCAGTCAGCAACGGAGCATGACCGTGGCGGAGACCCAACTCACCTTCGGAGCCTGATACCTGAGCGGATTGCACGCGACCGGAAAACAGTTTTCCTTCGGCGCTCACCACGTCCAGGTGAAAGGAGATCATCTCTGCCATGGGCCCTCCTGTCGAGGCTTACAGTTTTTTGGATTTCTCGACGACTTCGTCGATACCGCCAACCATGTAGAACGCCTGCTCGGGCAGATCGTCATACTCGCCTTTCAGGATGCCCTGGAAACCACGGATGGTCTCTTTCAGCGGCACGTATTTACCCGGAGAACCGGTAAACACTTCTGCTACGAAGAACGGCTGGGACAGGAAACGCTCGATCTTACGGGCACGGGCTACGGTCAGTTTGTCTTCTTCTGACAGTTCATCCATACCCAGGATGGCGATGATGTCCTTCAGCTCTTTGTAGCGCTGCAGTACGGTTTGAACGCCACGAGCGGTCTCGTAGTGCTCTTTGCCAACGACCAGCGGATCCAGCTGACGAGAGGTAGAGTCCAGCGGGTCAACGGCTGGGTAGATACCCAGTGCCGCGATCTGACGGGACAGTACCACGGTCGCATCCAGGTGGGCGAAGGTGGTCGCCGGAGACGGGTCAGTCAAGTCATCCGCAGGAACGTAAACGGCCTGTACGGAGGTGATGGAACCGGTCTTGGTGGAGGTGATACGTTCTTGCAGAACACCCATCTCCTCGGCCAGGGTCGGCTGGTAACCTACTGCGGAAGGCATACGGCCCAGCAGTGCGGATACTTCAGTACCGGCCAGGGTGTAACGGTAGATGTTGTCCACGAAGAACAGCACGTCACGACCCTCGTCACGGAACTTCTCGGCCATGGTCAGGCCGGTCAGCGCAACGCGCAGACGGTTTCCGGGCGGCTCGTTCATCTGACCGTAAACCAGAGATACTTTGTCCAGTACGTTGGACTCCATCATCTCGTGGTAGAAGTCGTTACCCTCACGGGTACGCTCACCAACACCGGCGAACACAGAGTAACCACTGTGCTCGATCGCGATGTTACGGATCAGCTCCATCATGTTTACGGTTTTGCCTACACCGGCACCACCGAACAGACCAACCTTACCACCCTTGGCGAACGGGCATACCAGGTCGATAACCTTGATGCCGGTCTCCAGCAGATCGTTGCTGTTGGACTGATCTTCGTAGCTGGGGGCAGCGCGGTGGATAGACCAGCACTCTTCTTCACCGATCGGACCTTTTTCGTCGATTGGCTCGCCCAGTACGTTCATGATCCGACCCAGAGTCGCAGTACCGACCGGAACCTGGATGGATTTACCGCTATTCACTACTTCCAACCCACGACGCAGACCGTCGGAGGAGCCCATGGTGATGCAACGAACGACGCCGCCACCGATCTGTTGCTGAACTTCCAGCACCAGACCCTGGCCTTGACCTTCGCTAACGACCTTCAGTGCATCGTACACCTGGGGCACGGCATTCTGCGGGAACTCGATGTCCACCACAGCGCCGATGATTTGGACGATGAAACCGTTACTCATGTCAAATCCTCTAAACCTTTGATAACCCTTGCCTTACACCGCAGCAGCACCGGATACGATCTCTGTCAGCTCCTGGGTAATACTGGCCTGACGGGCCTTGTTGTATACCAGTTGCAGATCGTTAATCAGGTTACCGGCGTTGTCAGTCGCGGCTTGCATGGCAACCATTCGGGCTGCCTGTTCACTTGCCAAGTTTTCCACTACACCCTGGTAAACCTGAGATTCGACGTAGCGAACCAGCAGGGTATCCAGCAGCTTCTTGGGATCCGGCTCATAGAGGTAATCCCAGTGGTGTTTCTTGGCGAGCTTGCTGTCTTCAGTTACGGGCAAAGGCAGCAGTTGATCGACCCGTGGTTGCTGCACCATGGTGTTGACGAACTTGTTGTACACCAGATACAGCTTGTCAATCTCACCGTTGTCGTAAGCCTTCAGCATGACCTTGACTGAACCAATCAGGTCATTGACGCTCGGACTATCGCCCAGTCCTGCGACATGAGCTTTAACCTTGGCGCCGTGCCGTTCAAAGAAGTTGGAGGCCTTGTTACCGATCAGTGCCAGGTCAACCTTGGCACCTTTCGCGCTCCATTGCTTCATATCATTGAGGGCAGCCTTGAACAGGTTGATGTTCAGACCACCACACAGGCCACGGTCGGTGGAGACGACGATGTAACCCACTCGCTTGACCTCACGTTCGATGAGGTAGGGGTGCTTGTATTCCAGGTTCCCCTGAGCGATATGGCCGATCACCTTGCGCATGGTTTCAGCGTACGGACGGCTGGCAGACATGCGTTCCTGCGCACGGCGCATTTTGCTTGCTGCCACCATTTCCATAGCGCCGGTGATCTTCTGAGTGTTTTTCACACTCCCGATCTTGTTACGTATCTCTTTTGCGCCGGCCATCTCTTACTCTCCATCAAGTGGCAGCTCACGCTGCCACACACGCTTACCAGGTCTGGGTTGCTTTGAAGCTATCCAGCAACGCAGTCAGCTTGCCAACGATCGCGTCGTTGTAGTCGGCTTTGGCATTGATTTCAGCCATCAGCTCGGCATGCTGGGTATTGGCGTAAGAGAGCAGAGCGGCTTCGAAGTCGACGATTTTGTTCAGCTCGACATCGGAGAGATAGCCTTTCTCGGCGGCGAACAGCACCAGAGACTGGTGAGCCACGCTCAGCGGAGAGTACTGCTTCTGCTTCATCAGCTCAGTCACTTTCACACCATGATCCAGCTGCTTGCGAGTCGCCTCGTCCAGATCGGAAGAGAACTGGGCGAATGCCGCCAGTTCGCGATACTGGGCCAGCGCGGTACGGATACCACCGGACAGCTTCTTAACGATCTTGGTCTGAGCAGCGCCACCTACACGGGATACAGAGATACCCGGGTCAACCGCCGGACGAATACCGGAGTTGAACAGCTGTGAAGTCAGGAAGATCTGACCATCGGTGATGGAGATCACGTTGGTCGGAACGAACGCAGATACGTCACCCGCCTGGGTTTCGATGATTGGCAGAGCGGTCAAAGAACCGGTTTTGCCTTTCACTTCACCCTTGGTGAACTTCTCTACATACTCGGCGTTAACGCGAGCAGCACGCTCCAGCAGACGGGAGTGCAGATAGAAAACGTCACCCGGGTAGGCTTCACGTCCTGGCGGACGGCGCAGCAGCAGGGAGATCTGGCGATAAGCTACGGCCTGCTTGGACAGGTCATCATAGATGATCAGCGCGTCTTCACCGCGGTCACGGAAGTACTCACCCATGGAGCAACCGGCATACGGAGCCAGGTACTGCAGAGCAGCCGCTTCGGAGGCAGAGGCAACGACCACGATGGTGTTGGCCAGGGCGCCGTGCTCTTCCAGCTTGCGCACCACGTTGGCGATGGTGGAGGCCTTCTGGCCAATCGCAACGTAGACACACTTAATGCCGGAATCTTTCTGGTTGATGATGGTGTCGATCGCGATGGCGGTCTTACCAACCTGACGGTCACCGATGATCAGCTCACGCTGGCCACGACCGATTGGGATCATGGCATCGATGGCTTTCAGACCGGTCTGGACCGGCTGGTCAACAGACTTACGCTCGATAACGCCCGGTGCGATCACTTCGATCGGCGAGAAGCCGTCGTTGTCGATCGGACCTTTACCGTCGATCGGCTGACCCAGGGTGTTCAACACCCGGCCCAACAGACCACGACCTACCGGCACTTCCAGAATACGGCCAGTACCTTTTACTTTCATTCCTTCTGACAGACCGTCATAGGAACCCATAATCACCGCACCGACGGAGTCACGCTCCAGGTTCAATGCCAGAGCGTAGCGGTTGCCCGGCAGCTCGATCATCTCACCCTGCATGGCATCAGCCAGGCCGTGAATACGAATGATACCGTCGCTCACAGAGACGATAGTACCTTCGTTACGCGCTTCGCTCTTTACATCAAACTGCGCAATGCGCTGCTTGATCAGCTCGGCGATTTCAGTGGAATTCAGTTGCATGCTCTAATACCCCAATCAAGATTGCAGCGCGTCAGCCATGCGATCCAGCTTACCGCGGACTGTGCCGTCGATTACCAGATCACCGGCCTTGATGAGCACCCCGGCCATCAAGGACGCATCGATGCTGCAATTCAGCTTCACTTTGCGCGCGAGACGTTGTTCCAGAGAAGCCTGAATATTGGCTTTCTGCTGGTCGGTCAGTTCGATCGCCGAAATCACGTCAGCCTGAACCTCTTTATCCAGTTCAGCTTTGAACGCTACAAATTCAGCAACGACCGCCGGCAGCACACCCAAGCGACCATTCTCGGCCATCACCCGGATCAGGTTCTGGCCATGCACGTCGAGTTGCTCACCGCAGACACCGACAAACAGCGTTGCCAGCTCTTCGGCGGCCACAGAGCCGTTTACCAGGTTGTGCATGGTCTCGTTTTCCACTACTTGCGCAGCGAAACCGAGCATACCCAGCCACTGGTCAACCGCCTTGTGCTCAACGGCAAACTCGAAAGCAGCCTTGGCGTAGGGGCGAGCGATTGTAGTCAGTTCAGACATAGCCCCGTTCCCGTTACAGTTCTGCTACCAGTTTGTCGACGATGTCGCTGTTGGCAGCCTGGTCGATTTGACGCGCCAGGATCTTCTCTGCACCAGCAATGGCAAGAGCAGCAACCTGCTTACGCAGTTCTTCTTTGGCACGATGACGTTCAGCTTCGATCTCGGCACGGCCCTGAGCCAGGATTTTTTCCCGCTCAGACTGGGCACCAGCGGCAGCTTCATCAATGATCTGGGCTTTACGTTTGTTAGCCTGTTCAATGATTTCAGCAGCCTGCAGCTTGGCTTCTTTCAGCTGATCGGTGGCGTTGGCCTTGGCCAAATCCAGATCTTTCTTGGCACGTTCGGCAGAAGAGAGACCGTCAGCAATAGCTTTCTGACGGGCTTCGATGGCTGCAATCAGCGGCGGCCATACGTACTTCATGCAAAACACTACGAAGAAGAAAAAAGCAAAAGCTTGGCCGAGGAGGGTGGCATTGATATTCACAGCCGATGTCCTCTTAAGTTAGTTAATGGGTTATGCCTGGAGAGTCGTAACGACTTAGCCAGCAACCGCAAACATCACGTACAGACCCAGACCAACGGCGATCATCGGGATCGCATCCACCAGACCCATTACGATGAAGAACTGGGTACGCAGAACAGGGATCAGATCCGGTTGACGAGCAGCACCTTCCAGGAACTTGCCACCCAGGATACCGATACCGATGGAAGCGCCGATAGCAGCCAGACCCATCATCATTGCAGCAGCGATGTACAGCAGGTCCATGTTCAAGTTTTCCATGAGGATCTCCAGTTATTTAGATGTAATTGATTGTATAAAAAGGATTATTTGAGTTGCATCAACCATGGTCTTCCTGCGCCATCGACAGATAGACGATGGTCAGAACCATGAAAATGAATGCCTGCAAAGTGATGATCAGGATGTGGAAAATTGCCCAAGGCACGGACAGGATCCACTGTGACCACCAGGGTAACAAACCAGCAATCAGGATAAAGATCAGTTCGCCAGCATACATGTTGCCGAACAGTCGAAGACCCAGAGAAACAGGTTTGGAAATCAGCGTAACAGTTTCCAGGATGAGGTTAACCGGGATGGCCGCCGGGTGGTTGAAAGGCTGAAGCGTCAGCTCCTTCACAAACCCGCCGATACCCTTGACCTTGATGCTGTAATACAGGATCAAGAAGAACACGCCCAAAGCCATGGACATGGTGATGTTAACGTCAGCAGAGGGAACCACACGCAGATAGGGAATACCCATCAATTGTGCAGCGTGAGGGATAAAGTCAACGGGGATCAGATCCATGAAGTTCATCAGGAAGATCCACACAAACACCGTCAGCCCCAAAGGTGCGATGACCTTGTTGCGACCGTGAAAGATGTCTTTGACGTTACCATTCACAAACTCGACCAGCATCTCCACAAAGCACTGCAGCTTACCCGGCACCCCGCTGGTAGCGTTAACGGCTACTTTGCGGAACAGCAGGATAAACAGGGCGCCTAGCACGACGGAAAATACCATTGAGTCGATATTGACCGTCCAGAACCCGGACCCGACTTGAAGGTGGGTCAGGTGGTGGGAGATATATCCCTGAGGAGTCAGGACTTCTCCGGTTGCAGACATGAGTTTTCCTAATAGTGGTTGTTAAGCGTGAATGAAACCATCCACTGTACAACGAGGGCGAGGATATAAGTGGCGAAAAACGAGACGGTAACGACCTCGACTCCCGCACCAAACATCAGGGCGAATAGACCTGTTGTAGAAATGAGCTTAATCCCTGCCCCACCATAAAAGTCCCGCAAAACCAGGCCCACACTCTCGGTTGTCACCTTGCGGCGCAGCACCCAGACAGTAAACAAGGCTTGAGGAACCCAGTACATCCCCCCTCCGTAGAGGGCGGAATAACCGGCGCTGGCACCAGTCAGGTAAAACCAGACGGCACTCATCGCCAGGATCAGGATGAGCTGACAAACGAGCATAACCCAGGCCAGTGTCAAACCTTCCAAGGCTATTTTCTGCTTCACCAACCTACCCCTGAACATTACAGAACTGTAAAAAATCGGGATCCGAAGACCCCATGTTAACAGCTCTTAAAGCCGGTCAAATTATACCCTTGAGGGCAGCTATTGCAATATGACAAAAATCCTTAATTTTTGCGGCTTTCCGCGGCAAATCAGGGTTATGGTCATATCAAAAGGAATGGATGTTTTATTACTACAAAAAGCGTAAAAATCACGATTCCGACACGCCAAAATAGCCCAATATACGGTCCAAATCGGACAAATTCTCGTAACTTATTACTAACTTCCCGCTATCCCGCTTGCCAGGCTGAAGTTGCACCTGATTGCCAATTTTTTCTGCCAGTTGGCGCTCCAGGTAGCCGATCTGCGGATCACGGGCCGGTTCGACCCTGGCTTTTGCCGGTTCGAGCGCTTTTTGCACCAGCTTCTCGGTATCGCGCACGGTCAGCCCTTTCTGGGCAACCAGCTTGGCCAGTTCAGACTGGGCCTGGCCGCTCAGAGCCAGCAGGGCACGGGCATGGCCCATGTCGAGGTCGCCATGCTCGACGAAACGCTTCACGTCGTCGTTGAGCTGGTTGAGACGCAACAGGTTGGTCACCGTGGTGCGGGACTTGCCCACCGCCTCGGCCACCTGCTGGTGGGTGAGTTCAAATTCGGTCAGCAGTCTTTGTAGAGCGACCGCCTCTTCGATGGCATTGAGGTCTTCCCGCTGAATATTCTCAATCAGCGCGATGGCGACGGCAGCCTCGTCGGGTACATCCTTGACGATACAGGGCACCACCTCAAGCCGCGCCAGCTGGGACGCGCGCCAGCGCCGCTCACCGGCAATGATTTCGAAGGATTGTTCGCCGAGAGGGCGTACCACGATGGGCTGGATCACCCCCTGGGCGCGGATGGAGTTGGCAAGCTCTTCCAGTGCATCCTGGGACATGTCTTTGCGGGGCTGGTACTTGCCGGACTGCAACCACTCCACCGGCAGCTTGCGCAGCTCGCCCTGATTGGTGGGGGCCATGGCCTCTTCAGTACGTTGATCGCTCATCACCTGTTTCTGGCGGGCAGCCGTGCTGGTACTGAGCAGGGCATCCAGCCCCTTGCCCAGTCCACGTTTTTTCGGAGTCATATGCTCTCTCGGTCTGCGATGGTCGCCTGACGTTCCTGCTCCTGGCGGCGCAGGATCTCGCCAGCCAGAGCCAGGTAGGCCTTGGCGCCCACCGATGATTTGTCATAGTGCATGGCCGGGGCACCGAAACTCGGGGCCTCAGCCAGTCTAACGTTGCGGGGAATGATGGTGCGGTAGACTTTGTCGCCAAAGTGCTGTTTTAGCTGATCGGACACATCATTGGCCAGCCGGTTGCGGTGATCGAACATGGTGCGCAGCACCCCTTCGATCTTGAGATCCGGATTGACCACGGCGGCCAGCTTGCTGATGGTGTCGACCAGGGCGGTGAGCCCCTCCAGCGCGTAATATTCGCACTGCATGGGCACCAGCACGGAGTCGGCGGCGGCCATGGCGTTCACGGTCAGCATGTTGAGAGAGGGCGGGCAGTCGATGAAGACGTAGTCGTATTTGTCCCGCACCGAAGCCAGCGCATTACGCAGGCGGATTTCACGGGCGAAAAATTCCATCAGACGGATTTCAGCAGCGGTCACGTCGGCGTTGGCGGCAATCAGGTGATAGCCCCCGGTGGTTTCGGGGATGATCACTTCGCTGATGGGGGCATCCTCGATCAGCAGCTCATAGGCGGTGCGCTCGACATCATACTTGTCGACACCGCTGCCCATGGTGGCATTGCCCTGCGGATCCAGATCGATCACCAGCACCTTGCGCCGGGTGGCAGCCATGGAGGCGGCCAGATTCACACAGGTGGTGGTTTTACCCACTCCACCCTTCTGGTTGGCTATGGCGATGACTTTTCCCACACGATCCCCTAAATGAAACTGCGACCCTATTCGGGCTGGATATGTTTGAATTCCAGCAGATGACGTTCGCCTTCCAGCTCCGGCACCCGCAACTCATGACAGGCTACCAGACGGATATTGGCAGGTAACTGGGCCAGCTCCGGCTCGGGATATTGTCCCTTGAGCGCCAGGAAGCTGCCCTGTTCTGACGGCAGGTGGTGACACCAGCTCAGCATATCCTCCAGCGAGGCAAATGCCCGACTCAGTACACCATCAAACCCCACCTCAGGTTGATACTCTTCAACCCGGGATTTGACCGGCGTCACATTGGTCAGACCCAGCTCCTGGATCACCTGGCGGATGAAGTTGATCCGCTTGCCCAGACTGTCGAGCAGGACGAACTGCTTGTCCGGATTGATGATCGCCAGCGGCAATCCCGGCAGGCCGGGACCTGTCCCCACGTCGATGAAGCGCTCACCGTGCAAGTGGGGGCTTACCACCAGGCTATCGAGGATATGCTTGACCAGCATGGCGTCCGGCTCTCGCACCGAGGTGAGATTGTAAGCCTTGTTCCACTTGTGCAGCAACTCGACCAACTGCACCAGTTGGCTCTTTTGGGTATCGGTGATAACAATTTCGGCCTGCTTGAGCAGGCCGTTCAATCTTTCCAGCATATTTTCCAACGGTAAGAATCCTCAGGCGGTTTTACGCAGCAGGCCGTGTTTTTTCAGGTGAACCAGCAGGATGGAGATGGCCGCCGGGGTGATGCCGGAGATGCGGGAAGCCTGACCAATGGTCTGCGGCTTGGCATCGTTCAGCTTGGCTTTCACCTCGTTGGAGAGGCCGTTCACCTCGCGATAGTCCAGATCCAGCGGCAGCAGGGTGTTCTCGTTGCGCAGCTGCTTTTCCACTTCATCGTGCTGACGCTCGATGTAACCGGCGTACTTGATTTGGATCTCAACCTGTTCGGCCGCGGCAGGATCGGTCACAGCAGGACCGACCCCTTCGATGGCCATCAGCGCATCATAGGTCACCTCGGGGCGACGCAGCAGCTCTTCCAGACTCTGTTCGCGGGTCAGCGGGGTGTTAACCAGGGCGTTGACCGCTTCCAGTGACGGATGTTGCGGGTGGATCCAGGTTGAACGCATGCGCTGACGCTCCAGCTCGACCTGCTCCATCTTGGCGTTGAATTTGCTCCAGCGCTCGTCATCCACCAAACCCAGCTCGCGACCGATGGCAGTCAGGCGGATATCGGCGTTGTCTTCACGCAGCAGCAGGCGATATTCGGCGCGGCTGGTGAACATGCGGTAAGGCTCGCGGGTCCCCAGAGTGGAGAGATCGTCCATCATCACGCCCATGTAGGCCTGATCCCGACGCGGGTTCCAGGGATCCTTGTCCTGGGCACGCAATGCCGCGTTCAGACCGGCCATCAGGCCTTGTGCCGCCGCCTCTTCGTAACCGGTCGTGCCGTTGATCTGGCCGGCGAAGAACAGGTTTGGAATGCACTTGCTCTCCATGTTGGCCTTGAGATCCCGCGGATCGAAGAAATCATATTCGATGGCATAGCCGGGGCGAGTGATGTGGGCGTTCTCGAAGCCGCGCACGGAACGGACGATCTGCACCTGCACGTCAAACGGCAGGCTGGTGGAGATCCCGTTCGGATAGAGTTCGTGGGTGGTCAGGCCTTCCGGTTCGACGAAGATCTGGTGCGCCGTCTTGTCGGCGAAACGGGTGATCTTGTCTTCGATCGACGGGCAGTAGCGCGGGCCGATCCCTTCGATCACCCCGGCGTACATGGGGCTGCGATCCAGGTTATTGCGGATCACCTCGTGGGTACGCTCGTTGGTGTGGGTGACGTAGCAAGGCACCTGACGGGGATGCTGACTGGCATTGCCGATAAACGAGAAGACCGGACGCGGATCGTCGCCGTGCTGTTCCTGCATGACGGAGAAATCGACGCTGCGGGCATCGATGCGCGGCGGGGTGCCCGTCTTGAGACGATCGATGCGCAGCGGCAGTTCACGCAGGCGCTGGGCCAATGCGATCGACGGAGGATCCCCGGCACGACCGCCCTTGTAGTTTTCCATCCCGATGTGGATCAAACCATTCAGGAAGGTACCGACCGTCAGCACCACAGTCTTGCCGCTGATGCGGATCCCGCTCTGGGTGACCACACCGGCAACACGATCCCCGTCCATGATCAGATCGTCACAGGCCTGCTGGAAGATCTTCAGGTTCGGGTAGTTCTCCAGCATCTGGCGAACGACGGCCTTGTAGAGCAGGCGATCCGCCTGGGCACGAGTGGCTCGCACTGCCGGGCCCTTGGAGGAGTTGAGGGTGCGGAACTGGATCCCGCCAAGATCAATGGCACGCGCCATGATCCCGCCGAGTGCGTCAACTTCCCTGACCAGGTGTCCCTTGCCGATCCCGCCGATCGCCGGATTACAGGACATGTGTCCCAGCGTATCGATATTGTGGGTCAGCAACAGGGTGTTCATGCCCATACGGGCTGCCGCTGTTGCTGCTTCGGTTCCGGCATGACCGCCACCGACGACGATCACATCAAATTGTTCATGGTATTGCATTGGGATCACCTTGATCTGCACGCCTGAAGATCTTTATTTGCCTGGGCTAAAGGGCGGAACATTCTATCTGTTTCGCGTCCTGAGGGGAACGTCTACTTAACGTTCAGTATGAAGGGAGGATCCACTAATTAGATCTTAAGGATCTTTAGATCGATCTTTTACTGGATCTCTTATTAGGATCCGCCCTTTCTGTTGATAAGCACTTTTTGATCATAAAGATCATTAATTTAAGGACGATCCCAGCTTGTGGAAAAGCTTGGATCCAGGCCCGGTGAACGAGGGGATAACCAGGACTTTTATACACAGAGGTCTGTCGGTCTGGATCTAATACATGGATAACTATAGGTTTTGCAGAGCTTTACACCATAGTTATGCACATTACCCCTGGGCGTTGTGGGTAACCTTGTAGAACAACTCCCCCGGATCAATCTGTTAATAACATGGTGGATAGTCGATCTGGGGATAAGTGGGGAGATCAAGCTTTTTTTCAGGATCTCCCGTACGCTGATCAGGCGATCATCGTCATCCAGTCGCGGATCCACACTTCTGCGGCATCTTCGGGGATCTCGTGTTGGGTCACATCAATGTCGAGCCGCTCGCCAATCCGGCTGGCTCCGCACTCGGCCAGCAGCCGATCCAGCGTCTTGCCACCCTGGCAAAAGGTGTCATAACTGCTGTCACCAAGGGCGATCACGCCATATTTCAATGAATTAAGATCCGGATGCTGCTCGGCAAGATCCTTGGCGAAGGGTTGCAGGTTGTCAGGCACATCCCCGGCACCATGGGTGGAAGTGACCACCAGCAGGATGGATCCCGCATCATCCAGCACCTCTGCCAGCTTGGCCGGGTTGTGGATCCGGGTCTGGTGGCCAGCCTGTTCCAGCAGGTTGGCGACGTGGTCTGCGACATATTCGGCGGCGCCCAGCATGGAGCCGACGACGAGATTGAGTTTGGCCATGGAATGGATCCTGATTTCAGACAAAGAAACGGAAAGCCGGATTCTACCGCCAAAGGGTGTGGATAAATATGGATAAAGCTTGGGGATAATGGATCCAGTCAGATAATGCCACCGGATCCATCCTGCCGATCTTTTTTCTGCTTCTTTATATTCCTCTCCATTTTCTTCTCCGCTAATGGCTCTCCTGATGACGCCCATCCCCCGCGAAATCCTGCCAACGATGCAGCTAGATAACAATGTAGATGCAAATGATTAGCAATTATTGAATCGATTCGATCACGGCTCCTGTAGTAGGATTGCGCTGCTTTATTCGCCCATGGAACAGGGTGATGTCGTGACAAACGACCACAAATAACAATTAAAACAACATAACTCATTGATAAACGAGACTTTAATATGATTGCGCAAAAATACACTACAGGACCCGGCAAGAAGGGCGCCTTCGGCGTGCTTTCGCTCTCCGGTTTGCTCGTCTCCCTGCCGCTGATGGCCGAACAAACCACCGCTGAGCTGCCCAAAGCCAGCGAAACCATGGTGGTGACCGGTACGGCCATGAAGGTGGAAGTGCCGATGGCCGAGACCCCTCGCGCCGTTTCCGTAGTTAATCGCGAGGAGCTGGATCAGCACGCCGTGTTGCAGCTGGATGAGGCGCTTCGCTATCGTTCCGGCGTATTGACCGGCCTCTATGGTTCCGACAACAACACCGACTGGTTCAAGGTGCGTGGCTTCGATGCTGCTTCCTATCTCGATGGAAGCATCCTGTTTGGCTCTGGTTACTATCTTTGGACGCCGGAACCGTTCGGCCTGAAGAGTGTGGAAGTGCTGAAGGGGCCCGCTTCAATGCTCTATGGCGTAGCGCCTCCGGGCGGGGTGATCAATGCCATCAGCAAGCGACCGACCGCCACGCCGCAAGGGCAGGTGGAGCTGCAGCTTGGCAGCCGGGATCATCGTCAGGTCGGGGTGGATGTCTCTGACGCGCTCTCCGACAGCAGCCGCTACCGGATGGTTGCTCTCTATAAAGAGCGTGATGGGATGCTCACCGGCACCTACAACGATCGGGTTTATCTGGCGCCGAGCGTCACCTTCGATCTTTCGGATCGTACCAGCCTGACCCTGCTGGCCAGCTTCCTGCACGACGAAGGGGTCCCGACCAACGGCTTCTTCCCGGTCTATGGCACCCTGAATACGTCAGGTGGCCAGATTGATCCCTCCACCAACCTGAGCCAGCCGGATTACGATCGCAACCGCAATACCCAGATCTCCACCGGTTATGAGCTGGCCCACCAGCTCAACCAGAGCTGGGAGTTCAAGCAGAAGGTTCGGTTCAACTATAACGATCTGCTGCTGCGCCAGACCTATATCTATCCTTGGGCTGCCTGGCCCGCGACACCTGATGAAAATATGCCGGTTCGTGGCCGTGGCATGATCTATCGGGATGGCAATACCAAGAGTGCCACTATGGATAATCAGATGGTGGGCTACTGGAACACCGACAGCACCGAGCAGACCCTGCTGCTTGGGGTGGATCTGCAGCGTCATGTCAACAAGGGGATGGAAGCGGACTCATGGATGGGAACCATAGATACCCAGAAACCGGATTACAGCGGCTTCCCCGGTTTTGACGAGTCGACGGCCACTTACCAGAAAACAACCATGGCTCAAGAGGGGCTCTATGCTCAGCATCAGATCCGTTGGGACGATCGCTGGCTGCTGACTGCCGGTGGTCGCTTTGACTATGTCGAGACCCATAACATCAGCAAAACATACGATAGAGATGAAAAGCAGTACGATCATGCGTTATCCCTTTCCGGCAGCTTGATGTATCTGGCCGACAACGGCATCTCGCCATATCTTGCTTATTCTGAGTCGTTCTTGATGTTGCCCGGGATCGATCCGAATACCAAAACTTCATATAAATCCCGTGAGGGAAAATTGTATGAAGCAGGCGTCAAATATGCGCCTGCCTTCCTCGACGGTTACATCAATCTGGCGCTGTTCGATCTGGAGCAAAGTAACGCACTGGTTTCCAGTGGCTCAGGCCAGCAGACCCAGGCTGGCGAGATGACCTCCCAGGGGATTGAGCTGGAGGGGAGCGTGCAGGTGACAGATGCGCTGCGTCTGACCGCTGCTTATACCTACACAGATGCCAAAACCAACGACACCGGCAGTGGCGATCGCCGTGCCAGCCTGATCCCTCGCCACCAGGCCTCCTTCTGGGGCAACTACAAGGTGCAGCAAGGGGTGGCTTCGGGTCTGGAGCTGGGTACCGGTGTACGTTATATCGGTTCCAGCGTGGGTATTGGCGCCGTGAATGCGGACTTCACCCCCATATACGGCTCTGCCGAGGTGCCGGCCCATACCGTCTGGGATGCGATGATCGGGTATGACTTTGCCAAGAACTGGCGTGCCCAGCTCAACGTCAACAACCTGCTGGGTGAAACCTACGTGGCCAGTTGTGACTACTACTGCTACTACGGCGAGCCGCGCAGCGTAGTGGGCAGCATCAACTACCGCTGGTAATCGAAGTCGGGCGGGAACCGGATTCCCGCCCTTCTTTTCACCCGCAGTTGTTCTGATCTCTCTGGAATACCGGTCCGTTATGGAACTTTTGTCTCTGGTTTATCGTCAATATCGTTGGCCTTTTATCGCCATTACCCTGCTCAGTCTGCTCAGTGCCGTCAGCGGGATTGGCGTCATTGCTTTTATTAATCAGTCTCTTATCGAATCTATAGGTGATCCGCTGCCGATCCTCGGTCAGCTGGTCGGCCTGATTGTGCTGCTGCTGGTGATCACACTCGGATCTCAGCTGGCCCTGACCACTCTCGGTCACCATTTTGTCTACCGGTTGCGTGGCCGTCTGCTCAAGCAACTGCTGGATACCGATGTCGCCCGCATCCGCCAGATTGGTCAGGGGCCGCTGCTGGCTTCCCTCTCCAGCGATATCGGCCAGATCACCATTGCCTTCGTGCGCCTGCCTGAGCTGGTGCAGGGGCTGGTACTCACGCTGGGCTCTGCCCTTTATCTTGGCTGGCTCTCTCCTGCATTACTCGGGGTGACCGCGCTCTGGGTCACGATTACCATGGTGGTGGGCTGGTTGCTGGTGAACCGTGTTTATCGCCATCTCTCCCACATGCGTCAGGCCGAAGATCGGCTCTATCAGAACTATCAGGCCATCATCGCCGGCAGCAAGGAGCTGGCGCTCAACCGCGAGCGGGCTCACTTCGTTTACCACCAGCTCTATGAGCAAAATGCCCGTGACTACCGCCAGCAGATCATTCGCGCCGACACCTATCACCTGAGCGCGGTGAACTGGTCGAATATCATGATGCTGGGGGCCATCGGTCTGGTCTTCTTTCTAGCCAACGGCCTTGGCTGGGCCAACACCAATGTGGCCGCCACCTTCGCCCTGACCCTGCTGTTCCTGCGCACCCCGCTGTTGCAGGGAATTGGCGCCCTGCCGACCCTGCTTGCCGCTCAGGTGGCGTTCGACAAGATCGCCGCCCTCAATCTGGCCGAGCCGGATGCGGACTTCCCGCTGCCGCCCGCCATCCGACCCTGGCAGCGTATCGAGCTGGAGCAGGTGAGCTTTCACTATCAGGGGGAGGGTGCTTTTGCCGTTGGCCCCATCGATCTGGTCATCGAAAAGGGGGAGCAGATCTTCATCATCGGCGGCAATGGCTCCGGCAAGTCGACGCTGGCCATGCTGCTGACCGGCCTTTACCAGCCGGTATCGGGCCGGATCCTGCTGGATGGTGAGCCGATCACCGATCGCAACGGCTATTTGGCGCTCTTCTCCGCCATCTTCACCGACTATCACCTGTTCCAGCACCTGCTGGGGCCGGAACCCAAGGATGAGCTGGTGGCCGAGTGGCTGGAGCGGTTGCAGATGGGCAGCAAGCTCACCATCGAGGATGGCTTTATCGCCGATATCGAACTCTCTCAGGGGCAGCGCAAGCGGGTCGCCCTGCTGCTGGCGCTGGCCGAGCAGCGCGAGGTGATGCTGTTTGATGAGTGGGCCGCGGATCAGGATCCCCAGTTCCGCCGCATCTTCTATCAGGTGCTGTTGCCGCGCCTCAAGGATATGGGCAAGACGGTGATTGCCATCAGTCACGACGATCACTACTTCCCGCTGGCCGATCGCCTGCTGGAGATGCGGCAGGGAAAACTCACCGAACTGACCGGCGCGCGCCGTGCCGCAGTGAGCCGCGATGCTATCGCCCATCTGGATTGCGAGGTGCCGGCTTGATACCGGCACTGATGAGACTGGCGGCAAGCCAGCACAGGAATTGCTTATGTTCGAGATGAAATCAGCCAGCTTCACGGTCAATGACCGCACGCTGCTGCACCCCACCGACCTGCGTTTCGAGCAGGGACAGGTCTATGGCCTCATCGGCCACAATGGGTCGGGCAAATCGACCCTGCTCAAGCTGCTGGCACGCCAGCAACCCCTCAGCGACGGCGAGATCCTGTTTGATGGCAAGCCGCTGCCCGACTGGGGCAACCGGGAGTTTGCCCGTCAGGTGGCCTATCTGCCCCAGCATCTGCCGAGCGCCGAGAATCTGCTCGGGCGGGAGCTGGTGGAGATGGGCCGCTACCCCTGGCGTGGCCTGCTGGGCCGGATGGGGGCGGAGGATCACCGTCAGGTCGAGCGGGCCATCGCTCTTACTCATACCGAACGCTTTGCCGAACGGCTGGTGGATACCCTCTCCGGCGGCGAGCGGGGCCGGGTCTGGCTGGCGATGCTGCTGGCCCAGGAGAGCCGCTTTATCCTGCTGGACGAGCCGCTGGCCGCGCTGGATGTGGCCCATCAGGTGGAGGTGCTGACGCTCGTCAAGCAGTTGAGCCGTCAGCTCAACCTTGGGGTCATCATCGTCATTCACGACATCAATATGGCCTCCCGCTTCTGTGATCGGCTGGTGGCGCTCCACTCCGGCCGCCTGCTCACCCACGGTGAACCTGAGGGGCTCATGACCAGCGAGACCCTGAACGCCATCTATGGCATTCCGATGGAGGTCATTCGCCACCCGGCTCATGCTCATCCCATCGCCATCGTCTGACCGGGGGGCTATCTTGAACCGTTTATTGAAGAAGATGGCACCCTGCCTTATCAGCCTGCTGCTGCCACTTGCGGCGCAGGCCGACACATCTCCGAGCGCCTCTGCGCCGCTACCCCGTATCGCCACCGTCGACTGGACCATAGCCGAGACCCTGCTGGCACTCGGGGTGACGCCGCTGGCGGTGGGGGATGCAGGCCCCTATCAGGCATGGGTCGGCGAGCCACGGCTACCCGCCGAGGTAGTGGATATCGGGCTG
>NZ_JRJY01000074.1:33006-33947 GCF_000801015.1 Aeromonas sp. ZOR0001
GCACCCAGCCCAACCGCGAGCTGCTGGCGGAGCTCAAACCCGATCGCATCCTCATCTCGCCGCTGGCGGCCCCGCTGGCGCCAACTCTTTCCCGCATCGCGCCGGTGAGCACCATCGCCCTCTATGATGGGCAAACCGATCTGTGGCAGAGACTGCACGAGGTGACCCTGACCCTCGCCCGTATGGTGGGCAAAACCGCCGAGGGCGAACGGCTGCTGGCCGGGCTGGATCGGGATCTTGCCAGTATGCAGGCCGGATTGCCTGCGGATCTGCCGCCCCTGCTGGTGGTGCAGTTTATCGATGAGCGCCATGTGCGGGTGTTTGGTCGCCACAGCCTGTTCGATGCGGTGATGACGCGGCTTGGGCTGCGTAATGGCTGGCAGGAGCAGACCAATGACTGGGGTTTCTCGGTGGTCAGCATCGAGCAGTTTATGACCTTGCCAACCGCGCGGCTGGTGGTGGTCGATCCCATCCCGGTAGGGGTGAGCGAACGGCTGCAGGAGCCTGGTCTGTGGCAGCATCTGCCGCTGGTACGCCAAGCTCCCGTGCTGCATCTGCCTGCGGTCTGGAGTTTTGGCGGCGTACTTGCCGCCCGCCGTTTCGCCGGTCTGCTCAGTGATGCATTGTTGCAAGATGCCGAGCGTATGGAGGCTGGTCGATGAAGCGACTGCTCACATCGCCGCTGCTGCGGCCGGTCTCGATCCTGCTGGGGTTGACCCTCTTGCTCGCGTATTGGGAGCTGGCTCGCCAGATGCCTGGTGCGCTCTGGTGGCAGAGCCTCTTCACCCCCAATCTGGATGACGTCAGCCAAGCAGTGGTGCATTTCAGCTGGCTGCCCCGCTTGGCTGTCACCCTGCTGGCCGGGGCGGCGCTCGGGCTGGCGGGCACCCTGATGCAGCAGGTGCTGCGCAACCCGCTCGCGTCACCGACCCCCTTGGGGG
>NZ_JRJY01000074.1:34054-48981 GCF_000801015.1 Aeromonas sp. ZOR0001
ACCTTGGGGGTGGCCGCCGGTGCCCAACTGGCGTTGATGATGGTGACCCTGTTTGCCCCCTCCTGGTTGCTGCTGGGGCGGGAGTGGATCGCCATGGCTGGCGGCTGCCTTGCGATGGCACTGGTGTTTGCCCTGGCCTGGCGTCGCCAGCTCAATCCGGTGGTCATCGTCTTTGCCGGGCTGGTGATCAACCTCTATCTGGCTGTCATCAGCATGGGACTCTTGCTGTTCTTTCAGGAGGAGCTGAAAGGTTTGCTGGTGTGGGGCAGTGGCTCGCTAGTGCAGAACAGCTGGAGCGGGGTGAGTTACCTGTTCCCCCGCCTGCTGGTAGCCGCTGCGCTGGCTGTTGTGCTGGTACGCCCGTTGGCGGTGCTGGAGTTGGATGATGCCAGCGCCCGCAGTCTGGGGGTCTCCCTCCAACACTTGCGACTGGCGGGGCTTGGCTTGGCGGTATTTGTCACCGCTTGCGTGGTGAGCGTGGTTGGGCTAATCGGCTTTATCGGATTGGCAGCGCCCGCCATGGTGCGGCTGCTCGGGATCCGTCAGCTTGGCCAACGGCTGTTGTGGGCACCGATCCTCGGCGCCCTGCTGCTGGCGGCGACCGATCTGCTGCTGCAGAGTCTGAGTCGCTTCTGGCCAGTATTGATCCCCACCGGCGCCATGACCGCCCTGCTGGGGGCGCCGCTGCTGCTTTGGCTGATCCCGCGCCTGGGCATCAAGTCGGGTGCGCCTAAGGCAAACGTCGGCCTGCTGGTGGCTCGCCATCCGGCACCGGCTCGCCTTATCGGCCTGTTGCTGGTCGGGCTGCTGCTGGCCGTGGTCGCCTCCCTGCTGGTTGGACAGGGAATGGCGGGCTGGAACTGGCCGAGCTGGCTCCGCTGGCAGGCCCAGCTGGAGTGGCGGTTGCCGCGCAGTTTGGCGGCTGGGGCGGCTGGCGTGCTGCTGGCGCTGGCGGGTACCCTGTTGCAGCGGGTCAGCAACAATCCTATGGCGAGCCCGGAGCTGCTGGGGGTGAGCGGCGGCACCTTTATGGGGGTGATAGCGACGGCGCTGTTGCTGCCTGTATTGCCCCTGCCGCTGATGCTGGTCGGTGGCCTGCTCGGTGCCTTCGGCTGCCTGTTGCTGCTGGTGGTGGTCAATCGCAAGCACGGCTTCCAGCCGGAGCGGATCCTGCTCTCAGGTATTGCCATCACGGCACTGTTCGAGCCGCTGCAGGCCATCGCGCTGGCCAACGGCGACATGCGGGTGCAGCAACTGCTTTCCTGGATGTCCGGCTCCACCTACTACGTCACCTTGCCGGTGGCCTATGGGCTGGTGGGGCTGGCGCTGTTGATGCTGGCCGCCAGCCTGCTAGTCAGCCGCTGGCTCGATCTGCTGCCGATGGGAAGTGCTGTAGCGACCGCGCTGGGCATTCGCCTCAACCGTGCCCAGCTCGCCATCTTGCTGCTGGTGGCCGTGCTCACCGCCAGCGCCACCCTGGTGGTGGGGCCGCTCTCCTTCGTCGGTCTGCTGGCGCCACATATGGCCAAGCTGATGGGGCTGGTGCGGGCACGCTGGCACCTGCTTGGGGCCGCCGCTTCCGGCGCCCTGTTGATGGTATCGGCGGACTGGGTCGGCCAGCAGATCCTCTTCCCGCAGGAGGTGCCGGTCGGGTTGGTCTCCACCTTGTTAGGGGGCGCTTACTTCATGTGGTGCCTGCGTCGCCTCTAGGTTCGCGGACAAAAAACGCACAATAAAAAGCCCGGGATGAACCCGGGCTTTTTATTGTTTGCCGAACCGGCTTACTTGCCGATGCAGAATGTAAATAATTTATTATCTTCAATATGTTAGTGACTTTTCGGGGGCCACTTGGGGTAAAAGTAACTAAAACAGCATATTGAGAGGCCGCTCACGGGTTTCTGCCATCGTGCAGCGTTCCCACATAGTCCATTCTCGATCGTGCAGCCTTCCCATATGAATCAACGCGATGCCACCACACGCAGTCAAAGCCGCCTTTTAAGTGAGTTTTGAACATATTTTGAACCGACTATAGCACCGTCCGGAACCTGGAAAGCCGCTTTACTCTTCGAACCGTGCAAGTTTCCCATAGGTAGTTTGGCTAACCGTGCAGTCATCCCACATACCGCCATTTTAATCCCAGCCCTTTATCAGCCTGGCTGAGCGGGCTTTTAGGCCCTCTAGAATGGTGCTGCTGATGGTATCGGGGAAGCCTGCTGGCAATTGCTGTGTAACGCGCTCAATAACATCATCAACGGAGTTGGCCAGTTCTGTCAGGATCTCTTCCATAGCAGAACGCTCAAATCCCACAGCTTTCGCCGTTTGGAAGAAATGACGCGGGAATATCTGCTCAATGGCGTACTTCTTTCCCTTGCTGCTTGCTAGGCCCATAGCGAGCTTGGCGTCCCTTCGGTTGAGGCCTCGGCCGCCAAATACTGGATAGACAGATAGGATGTCGTAAAAAGGGGTCAGGCGAAAACGCCCTTCCGGCTCAATAAAGACCGAGAAGTTTTTTGCATGGCCATCGGTGGCCGCCAGCAGCCAGAACAGGACCTGAGATTTCATGAATAGGTAGCGATCCTGTTCTGGTGTCGCAGAGCCCAGCAAGGTTTTCATGATGTCAGTGATCCCCGGTCCTCCATGGTTCTCGTATTTCCGTGCTGACGGAACATTCAATACCTGACAGAAATCTTCTTGGGGAAGGCGCATGATCCAACTGCGATCGGCAGCGTAACGTCTGTCGAAGCGTTCCACAGCCAGTGCTTTGACCTGGCCAACCTGCATCATGAAGCAGTGAGGTACGGGTAGACCAAACTCCTTGGCAATCAGAGTGCAGAGATATTCGTTTTCTACGCTCTGGGAGAGGTCTATCGAGTAGGAGTGGCTTTCAATCTTGCCGATAGGGAGTTTGATTATGTGGGTTGTCGGCGTTGCATTGAGTGGCAAGTACCAACGGCCATCGAGATAGAGCAGTGCAGTCTTTTCTTGCGCCCCGGCGATAGAGATCCGGAACTCCTCTTGCTCCCTGACCATCCCCAAAGGGATTCCTGATTTGTAGCTGGTCAGGATCTGCTCGAGCTCGTCATCGGAAAGTGCCTTGTAGTCGATTCGCCTGACATCTGGAACATCGTGCCCTTCGGTAACCAGCTGTAATGCCCCTACGCTATCCTGGCCAATGCAACTGAGCAGATCGAAGGGCTGGGTTGATGCCGCTTGATAGCGTGCTACAACCCTGTTTCTCACCTCCGTATTATCTGGCAGCAGGTTGTCGAAGAAGTTATAGGCTTCATCGCCCCGGTAGGTCTGATGGCGCAATGGCATGGAGAGTGAGATCGGACGGCTGCCCGGTTGTGCTAGCCATGACTCATGGTACTGAAAATGATGGGCGCCGCTGGTAGTTTTGGTGAATGTGCCTACCCGATAGCCGTTCATATAGACAGCCAGATTGGCCATTACCACTCCTCCTTCCAGCCCGATGCCGGACTCTCGGATGACTCATTGCGGGGTTTGATATCCACTGACAACTCGAGTGCCGCGAGGATCTTGAACAGGGTCTCCAGCTTGGTGGACTCAGGGTTGAGCTCGAAGCTGGAGACTGTGTCTTGCCTAATCCCTACTTTCTCGGCCACTTTGCCTTGAGAGAGCTTTTGAGAAAGCCTGGCATCCTTGATACAGGCGCTCAGCTGCTTGGCGCTGGTTACTTTCATGATTCGACAACCTGGTAGCGTGCCTTCTTCCAATTTACACGCTATGGCAGGTATATCAATATTTACCTGTTATAGGAGGTAAATGTAACTTACACGCTGTAGGCGGTATCTAACATTTATCCCCTATAGCGGGTAAGAGAACAGCAGACGGGGAGATTACCAAGCCATGGGGTAAAGAACTGCCGCGCTACGCTTGGCTGCTGGCTTGTTCGGTGAGTCGAAAAGATGACTCACCTCAAAGCCCAGCTTCTGTAGATTTCCTCCTTTGGCATCCCATTCAGCAGATCAGGAATGGTGAGCAACGTCGCTTAAATACTCAAATACAACTCAAAAGCGACTTTGTGATGACGGATCACACTTAAAGTTTGTGCTGTCAGATCAAAAGGCTATCGAAAGGTTGTGTTTCGATCGTCATGTGGTGGTTCTAAAAAGGTATACCCCATTAAAACCACTTAATACCCTCTCGAAAATCATATTGAAACCACTTATATTGTGTCGTTTTCAGAAGACGGCTGCACTGAACGTCAGAAGCCGACTGCACTATAGCAGCGGAGGGGTTGGATCCATCAGGCAACGACGGGCTGCTGCCGGCCATCAGCGGACGCAGGGAGGACTTTCCGCAACCGGCCGTTCGATGCGGCACCGATGGCCTTCGCGCAGGGGTAGTGAATCCGCCAGGATTGACTTGCGCTGCCCTACCTCTCACTAGTGAGGGGCGGCAGCGCATCAAGCGGTGAGCGCACTCCGGCACCGCCAACTTTCAGCACATGCGTGTAAATCATCGTCGTAGAGACGTCGGAATGGCCGAGCAGATCCTGCACGGTTCGAATGTCGTAACCGCTGCGGAGCAAGGCCGTCGCGAACGAGTGGCGGAGGGTGTGCGGTGTGGCGGGCTTCGTGATGCCTGCTTGTTCTACGGCACGTTTGAAGGCGCGCTGAAAGGTCTGGTCATACATGTGATGGCGACGCACGACACCGCTCCGTGGATCGGTCGAATGCGTGTGCTGCGCAAAAACCCAGAACCACGGCCAGGAATGCCCGGCGCGCGGATACTTCCGCTCAAGGGCGTCGGGAAGCGCAACGCCGCTGCGGCCCTCGGCCTGGTCCTTCAGCCACCATGCCCGTGCACGCGACAGCTGCTCGCGCAGGCTGGGTGCCAAGCTCTCGGGTAACATCAAGGCCCGATCCTTGGAGCCCTTGCCCTCCCGCACGATGATCGTGCCGTGATCGAAATCCAGATCCTTGACCCGCAGTTGCAAACCCTCACTGATCCGCATGCCCGTTCCATACAGAAGCTGGGCGAACAAACGATGCTCGCCTTCCAGAAAACCGAGGATGCGAACCACTTCATCCGGGGTCAGCACCACCGGCAAGCGCCGCGACGGCCGAGGTCTTCCGATCTCCTGAAGCCAGGGCAGATCCGTGCACAGCACCTTGCCGTAGAAGAACAGCAAGGCCGCCAATGCCTGACGATGCGTGGAGACCGAAACCTTGCGCTCGTTCGCCAGCCAGGACAGAAATGCCTCGACTTCGCTGCTGCCCAAGGTTGCCGGGTGACGCACACCGTGGAAACGGATGAAGGCACGAACCCAGTGGACATAAGCCTGTTCGGTTGGTAAGCTGTAATGCAAGTAGCGTATGCGCTCACGCAACTGGTCCAGAACCTTGACCGAACGCAGCGGTGGTAACGGCGCAGTGGCGGTTTTCATGGCTTGTTATGACTGTTTTTTTGTACAGTCTATGCCTCGGGCATCCAAGCAGCAAGCGCGTTACGCCGTGGGTCGATGTTTGATGTTATGGAGCAGCAACGATGTTACGCAGCAGGGCAGTCGCCCTAAAACAAAGTTAGCCATATGAACTCGGAATCAGTACGCATTTATCTCGTTGCTGCGATGGGAGCCAATCGGGTTATTGGCAATGGTCCTAATATCCCCTGGAAAATTCCGGGTGAGCAGAAGATTTTTCGCAGACTCACTGAGGGAAAAGTCGTTGTCATGGGGCGAAAGACCTTTGAGTCTATCGGCAAGCCTCTACCGAACCGTCACACATTGGTAATCTCACGCCAAGCTAACTACCGCGCCACTGGCTGCGTAGTTGTTTCAACGCTGTCGCACGCTATCGCTTTGGCATCCGAACTCGGCAATGAACTCTACGTCGCGGGCGGAGCTGAGATATACACTCTGGCACTACCTCACGCCCACGGCGTGTTTCTATCTGAGGTACATCAAACCTTCGAGGGTGACGCCTTCTTCCCAATGCTCAACGAAACAGAATTCGAGCTTGTCTCAACCGAAACCATTCAAGCTGTAATTCCGTACACCCACTCCGTTTATGCGCGTCGAAACGGCTAACCATTCCGTCAACGGGACGCCAAAATGCTGCGCATTTTGGTTCCCTCCGCTGCGCTCCGGCTCTCGTTACGTCCAACGTTAGCACCACTGAAACCCAGCTTTATTTAGCTCATGTTTATTCAAACGGCATTTAGCTTTTCAGGCGTTATTCAGTGCCTGTTTTGCCTTTTTTCCGGGCTTCGCCTGCATGGGCTGCGCAGGTTTTCAGTCTTTTTGGCCTCTAGCCCTTGCGTAGCAAGCGCAAGCAGCTATCGTTTTTGCAGTGCTGTGCCGCCTCGGTGGCGCAGCGTTTTTTCACGGTTAGCGCCCGTCGCCAAATTCAAGTTATCCGTTTTGGCTTCTGGTTCTAACATTTCGGTCAAGCCGACCCGCATTCTGCGGTCGGCTTACCTCGCCCGTTAGACATCATGAGGGAAGCGGTGACCATCGAAATTTCGAACCAACTATCAGAGGTGCTAAGCGTCATTGAGCGCCATCTGGAATCAACGTTGCTGGCCGTGCATTTGTACGGCTCCGCAGTGGATGGCGGCCTGAAGCCATACAGCGATATTGATTTGTTGGTTACTGTGGCCGTAAAGCTTGATGAAACGACGCGGCGAGCATTGCTCAATGATCTTATGGAGGCTTCGGCTTTCCCTGGCGAGAGCGAGACGCTCCGCGCTATAGAAGTCACCCTTGTCGTGCATGACGACATCATCCCGTGGCGTTATCCGGCTAAGCGCGAGCTGCAATTTGGAGAATGGCAGCGCAATGACATTCTTGCGGGTATCTTCGAGCCAGCCATGATCGACATTGATCTAGCTATCCTGCTTACAAAAGCAAGAGAACATAGCGTTGCCTTGGTAGGTCCGGCAGCGGAGGAATTCTTTGACCCGGTTCCTGAACAGGATCTATTCGAGGCGCTGAGGGAAACCTTGAAGCTATGGAACTCGCAGCCCGACTGGGCCGGCGATGAGCGAAATGTAGTGCTTACGTTGTCCCGCATTTGGTACAGCGCAATAACCGGCAAAATCGCGCCGAAGGATGTCGCTGCCGACTGGGCAATAAAACGCCTACCTGCCCAGTATCAGCCCGTCTTACTTGAAGCTAAGCAAGCTTATCTGGGACAAAAAGAAGATCACTTGGCCTCACGCGCAGATCACTTGGAAGAATTTATTCGCTTTGTGAAAGGCGAGATCATCAAGTCAGTTGGTAAATGATGTCTAACAATTCGTTCAAGCCGACCGCGCTACGCGCGGCGGCTTAACTCCGGCGTTAGATGCACTAAGCACATAATTGCTCACAGCCAAACTATCAGGTCAAGTCTGCTTTTATTATTTTTAAGCGTGCATAATAAGCCCTACACAAATTGGGAGATATATCATGAAAGGCTGGCTTTTTCTTGTTATCGCAATAGTTGGCGAAGTAATCGCAACATCCGCATTAAAATCTAGCGAGGGCTTTACTAAGCTTGCCCCTTCCGCCGTTGTCATAATCGGTTATGGCATCGCATTTTATTTTCTTTCTCTGGTTCTGAAATCCATCCCTGTCGGTGTTGCTTATGCAGTCTGGTCGGGACTCGGCGTCGTCATAATTACAGCCATTGCCTGGTTGCTTCATGGGCAAAAGCTTGATGCGTGGGGCTTTGTAGGTATGGGGCTCATAATTGCTGCCTTTTTGCTCGCCCGATCCCCATCGTGGAAGTCGCTGCGGAGGCCGACGCCATGGTGACGGTGTTCGGCATTCTGAATCTCACCGAGGACTCCTTCTTCGATGAGAGCCGGCGGCTAGACCCCGCCGGCGCTGTCACCGCGGCGATCGAAATGCTGCGAGTCGGATCAGACGTCGTGGATGTCGGACCGGCCGCCAGCCATCCGGACGCGAGGCCTGTATCGCCGGCCGATGAGATCAGACGTATTGCGCCGCTCTTAGACGCCCTGTCCGATCAGATGCACCGTGTTTCAATCGACAGCTTCCAACCGGAAACCCAGCGCTATGCGCTCAAGCGCGGCGTGGGCTACCTGAACGATATCCAAGGATTTCCTGACCCTGCGCTCTATCCCGATATTGCTGAGGCGGACTGCAGGCTGGTGGTTATGCACTCAGCGCAGCGGGATGGCATCGCCACCCGCACCGGTCACCTTCGACCCGAAGACGCGCTCGACGAGATTGTGCGGTTCTTCGAGGCGCGGGTTTCCGCCTTGCGACGGAGCGGGGTCGCTGCCGACCGGCTCATCCTCGATCCGGGGATGGGATTTTTCTTGAGCCCCGCACCGGAAACATCGCTGCACGTGCTGTCGAACCTTCAAAAGCTGAAGTCGGCGTTGGGGCTTCCGCTATTGGTCTCGGTGTCGCGGAAATCCTTCTTGGGCGCCACCGTTGGCCTTCCTGTAAAGGATCTGGGTCCAGCGAGCCTTGCGGCGGAACTTCACGCGATCGGCAATGGCGCTGACTACGTCCGCACCCACGCGCCTGGAGATCTGCGAAGCGCAATCACCTTCTCGGAAACCCTCGCGAAATTTCGCAGTCGCGACGCCAGAGACCGAGGGTTAGATCATGCCTAGCATTCACCTTCCGGCCGCCCGCTAGCGGACCCTGGTCAGGTTCCGCGAAGGTGGGCGCAGACATGCTGGGCTCGTCAGGATCAAACTGCACTATGAGGCGGCGGTTCATACCGCGCCAGGGGAGCGAATGGACAGCGAGGAGCCTCCGAACGTTCGGGTCGCCTGCTCGGGTGATATCGACGAGGTTGTGCGGCTGATGCACGACGCTGCGGCGTGGATGTCCGCCAAGGGAACGCCCGCCTGGGACGTCGCGCGGATCGACCGGACATTCGCGGAGACCTTCGTCCTGAGATCCGAGCTCCTAGGGATCGCCTCAGAAAACGGAAAATAAAGCACGCTAAGCCGTAAGTAAGCGTGCTCCTGTGAAAGCCACAGCTAAAACTGCGTAGTACACATAGAGGTATTTTTTTCTAGATTTATATCGAATTTCGTTATCGAATTTCGCTTATTATTGATCAACTCGTTGCAGATCATGAAGGCGAAAGTATGACGAATAACCCTACCGATGACAGCAGACCATGGTCGGTCTTTCTTATTTTTCTGCGGCTTGGATTGACATCTTTTGGCGGCCCCATTGCGCACTTGGGCTACTTCCGCGCCGAATTTGTCACACGGCGGCGCTGGCTCTCCGAACGGAGCTATGCTGACTTGGTCGCGCTTTGTCAGTTCTTGCCAGGGCCTGCAAGCAGCCAGGTCGGCATAGCGGTAGGACTGTCTCGGGCTGGATACAGCGGGGCGCTGGCTGCTTGGGCTGGCTTCACGCTGCCGTCTGCCATAGCCTTGATCCTTTTTGCGCTCGGCATCTCCAGCTATGGCGATTACGTCTCGCAGGGCGCGTTGCATGGCTTAAAAGTGGTGGCTGTGGCCGTGGTCGCTCAAGCAGTATGGGGCATGGCGCGTAACCTATGCACGGATGGGCTGCGAGTCACCATCATGGCAATTGCTACCTGCGTCGTTTTACTTGTGCCGTCCGCGTGGGGACAGGTTGGCGTGATTGCTATCGCAGGCATCGCAGGCCGGTTATTGTTCAAGCCAGCGAAAGTTGTTGAGCATGACCCCCTACCTATCACGGTCAGTCACCGGGCCGGCGTGCTTTGGCTCTCGCTGTTCTTTGTCTTGCTGATTGGCCTGCCGGTGTTGGCCGAACTGATGCCAAGTCAAACCATGGCAATGGTGGATTCCTTCTATCGTGTCGGATCACTGGTGTTCGGCGGTGGTCACGTTGTGCTGCCATTACTGCAAGCCGAAGTGGTGCCCTCCGGCTGGGTCAACAATGAATCCTTTCTCGCGGGGTACGGGGCAGCTCAAGCGGTGCCCGGCCCTTTGTTCACGTTCGCCGCGTTTCTTGGTGCCTCGATGAACACCGCCCCGTCGGGCTGGATCGGCGGCATTGTGTGTCTGCTGGCTATCTTCGCGCCCTCGTTCTTGCTGGTCGTCGGATCAATGCCATTTTGGGAGCGTTTGCGCCGCAATACAGGCATCCAAGCTGCGCTGGCCGGGATCAATGCCGCTGTAGTCGGCTTGCTGCTGGCCGCGCTGTATCAGCCTGTATGGACTAGCGCCATCTTTCAGCCGCAAGACTTCGGCTTGGCATTAGTTGCCCTTGTCGCACTTATGTTCTGGAAGCTCCCGCCGTGGCTGGTTGTCCTCGGTAGCGGTGCAGCTGGGTGGCTGTTGAGCGTCGCTCTGTGAGGCACAAAAAATGACTGACAAAGACCTCTACGGCGGTTTGATCCGCCTGCACATCCTTCACCATGCAGCCGAGGAACCTGTCTTTGGGCTGGGGATCATCGAAGAGCTACGCCGACACGGCTACGAGATGAGCGCTGGCACCGTGTACCCGATGCTGCACGGCCTGGAAAAAAAAGGCTATCTGACCTCACGCCACGAACGCACCGGGCGACGTGAACGGCGTGTTTATGACATCACTGAACAAGGCAGAACTGCACTTGCTGATGCGAAAACAAAGGTCAAGGAGCTGTTCGGAGAGTTGGTAGAAGGTGGTTGAGTTTTTGCTTCTATGTCAGGTTGAGCTATACCCTAACTGGATTGTCATTTTCAGAAGACGACTGCACCAGTTGATTGGGCGTAATGGCTGTTGTGCAGCCAGCTCCTGACAGTTCAATATCAGAAGTGATCTGCACCAATCTCGACTATGCTCAATACTCGTGTGGGCTCTGTTGCAAAAATCGTGAAGCTTGAGCATGCTTGGCGGAGATTGGACGGACGGAACGATGACGGATTTCAAGTGGCGCCATTTCCAGGGTGATGTGATCCTGTGGGCGGTGCGCTGGTATTGTCGCTATCCGATCAGCTATCGCGACCTTGAGGAAATGCTGGCGGAACGCGGCATTTCGGTCGACCATACGACGATCTATCGCTGGGTCCAGTGCTACGCCCCGGAGATGGAGAAGCGGCTGCGCTGGTTCTGGCGGCGTGGCTTTGATCCGAGCTGGCGCCTGGATGAAACCTACGTCAAGGTGCGGGGCAAGTGGACCTACCTGTACCGGGCAGTCGACAAGCGGGGCGACACGATCGATTTCTACCTGTCGCCGACCCGCAGCGCCAAGGCAGCGAAGCGGTTCCTGGGCAAGGCCCTGCGAGGCCTGAAGCACTGGGAAAAGCCTGCCACGCTCAATACCGACAAAGCGCCGAGCTATGGTGCAGCGATCACCGAATTGAAGCGCGAAGGAAAGCTGGACCGGGAGACGGCCCACCGGCAGGTGAAGTATCTCAATAACGTGATCGAGGCCGATCACGGAAAGCTCAAGATACTGATCAAGCCGGTGCGCGGTTTCAAATCGATCCCCACGGCCTATGCCACGATCAAGGGATTCGAAGTCATGCGAGCCCTGCGCAAAGGACAGGCTCGCCCCTGGTGCCTGCAGCCCGGCATCAGGGGCGAGGTGCGCCTTGTGGAGAGAGCTTTTGGCATTGGGCCCTCGGCGCTGACGGAGGCCATGGGCATGCTCAACCACCATTTCGCAGCAGCCGCCTGATCGGCGCAGAGCGACAGCCTACCTCTGACTGCCGCCAATCTTTGCAACAGAGCCCGCCGTGCTAGTCTGCTCGGTGATGGTGGAGTGAAGCCAACCCGCAATCGGGTTATGAATCTGCATCGCGATTCGCAATCAGCTGTCTCTTGAGCATGTCGAACTCCTGCGATGTTATCTCGCCGTGCTCGTGCTGCTACACCAACTTGTCCAACTCATCCGCCACACCGCTCCCCACCACCTGCGATGGCCAGGTTGTTTGCTGGGCGCATTGGCGGAGTATCGTCTCGACCCGGGACACCCACACCGGCACAACCTTACGGGAGTGATTCACTGTCAAAGAATCGGCCCGGTGCTCTGACGCAAGTATCGGGATGGTCACCATTTGTAAGCCGTAGACCTGAGTGGTGATCAAGACTTCGATACCACCGACCGTACCGGTACTAATCGACGACGGTCGTGTTCGTCGCCTGCCGCAGGGACTCTGCACACCTCCGTTTACGCATGTGCCTGGAGGAGTTGGAAATCGTCGTGTTCGGGAAACATTAAACACAGGATGGCAGCGATCTGAGCCAGCACATGATCAGCTAGCTCACCATCCGGATCGACGGCCCACTGCATCGTCGCGCCAGCGATGACCGAGTGCAGGAGCAACTCAGCTGCCGCAGGAGCACCTGGGGGCAGTCGCTTGCGGATCCCCTCCACCACCGCGCGGTTCCGCTGGATCGCAAGCGTGCGTAGCTCCGGCACCTGGAGCTCGTACCAGGAGATGAGATAGTTCACCGAGAAGTCGTTGCGAGTGTTCATGCTCCGAACGAGCACCTGCAAAAATTCCCAGAGCCCTTGCGGCCCTGCGCCTATCGGTATCGCATTCAGGTAATGCCGCACCTGCTCGACGCCGCGCTCCATCATCCTCACCAGCAGCGTATCGCGGTTGGTGAAGCGCTGGATTAACGCTGCGCGGGAGAGCCCCACCTCCTTTGCTACTCCGCTGAGCGTGAACTCTATGGGACCGCAACGCTTCAGCACTACGGTGGCGGCCTCGAGTACCTCGTCATCGGACTTGAGCTTGGGGCGGGGCATCAGTGTTCACCTTCTGTATGGGTTGGGGCGGAGGCTGTGGCTGCCGCCGCCATTGTAGCAAATTGAAGACGGAGCGAGAGTAGAGCCACGAGCCCCGCAAACACGGCCGATACAACGAGGCCAGGGAGCGGACCAGCAAGGTCGACAAACGCGCCGGCCGCAAGCATAACCATGGGCGAGGCTGACAGCATCACCGCCGAGACCGTGCCGAGTACCCGGCCGAGAAGTTCTGGCGGCGTGCGGTTGTAGATGGCAGCGTTGAGAATGGGAGAGACTGAGCCGGTCAGCAGTCCCACGAGCGCGCCCAACAACATCAGCACCGGCACGCCTGGCAACTGTGAAAGCAGAAGCGAGCCCACCGCAGAGCCACAAAATGCCACCGCCAGCCAGTTCTGCGCTGATATCCGGGCGCCGACCGACGCATGAATGGCAATGCCAAGGAGACCACCAGCCCCCATCATTGAGGAGAACAGCCCGAGCTCTGCTACTTGGCGTCCTGCATCTACAAACAGCGCAGGCATGATGACGCTGCCGTTGGCGCCAACGATGCCCACGAAGATCATCACTATACCAAAGAGAGGGCGCAGCAGGGGTTCGCTCCAGAGAAAAGCGACGCCGGCGCGCATGGAGAGAGTCGCCGTCGTGGTCATCGTCCGAGCGGCACGCGCGGGAAGCACCCACGCGCCGAGCAGACCTGCAAGGACGGAGCAGAACGCCGTCAGCCCGAGCGTTGGCGCAGCGCCAAGCAGGCCGATTGCGGCCCCCCCAAGGGCCGGGCCACCTAGAATCGCGACGTTCCCGATCACCGCTTTCAGTGACGAGACGCGCTCAACGGAGAGCCCGGCGACGTGGCCGAGTTTGGGCAGCTCACTGTCCTGCGCGGCCATACCGGGTGCGTCGAACGCGGCACCGAGCACCACGCAAGCGATCAGCCCAGTGTTCGAGAGGGCGCCAACGGCATCGAGCAGTGGGATGCTCGCCATGGCCACGCCGCCCACCACACCCGAGATCAATGCGACGGGCGCGCGCCCGAACCGATCGACGAGGCCACCACCAACCCACGCGCCGATGATGGTCGCGATGACGCTGCTAGCGGCCGTGGCGCCCGCCCAGGCCGCGCTCTTTGTATGAGACAGGACGAACCATGGAAGCGCGAGGGCCGCCACCGCGTTGCCGATCCGGAAGAGAAAGGTCGCCGCGAACAGCGTCGCGAGCGGGCTATATCGACGTTCGCTCATTCCGCTGCGGCGAGCTGCGCCTTCGCCGCAGCGAGGTACTCTTCGTTACCCGAGTCGAGGGCGAAGAGTGCGTAGGTGACCGCCCCGAACGCAAGGCGCTCCGCGATGTGGTGGGCGAGCCGCGGCCACACCCGGCCACCGGCCGCTTCATACGTGAGGAGGAGCTTCGCGAGCCCCTCTTCACCAAAGACCATAAGGTGCGCGGCCATGTCGATGGCAGGGTCATCAACGCGGGCCTCGCTCCAGTCGATCATCCCGCTGACGCGCTCCGTGTTGTCGATGAGCACATGGCCCACGTAGAGATCGCCATGCACCACCACGGAGAAATCTGGCCACGACGAATCGTCGTCGAGCCAGCGCTGCCACCGGTGGAGGCGCTTGTCGTTCACCACGAACTCGCGTCGGACGCGGTCAACGTCGTCGGCCACCTTCTGACGGGCCTGCGTCGGTGTACGGATGAGCATCCCCGCATCCACGGCGGCGGAAATGGGGACGGCATGCAGGGCGGCGAGCGCGGTCGCGAAGCTCTCCGCGAAGACCTCCGAGTCCTGCGGCACGACCCAGTCGGGCGTGGACGAACCAGGCTGGATGACCATCGCAGTCGAGTCTTCGAGCATGGGATAGGCAACGAGCTCGGCGTTGGCCACGCGCCAGTCCGGCACCGCGAACGGCAGGCGATTCTTGAGCATTGCCAGCACCCGCGCCTCTGGTTCGACCTTCGCGCTTACCTCGGCTCGGCGCGGGATGCGCAGCACCCACCGACGTCCATCGTCGACGGTGGCGATCACGATCCTATAGTCGAGCCCAAGCTCATTGACAGTCAGCGGGCCATGGAGCTTGAGCCCATGTCGGGCTGCAAGTGCGTACAGTTGGGAGGTATCGGCGGTCGTGACTACGGTCATGATTCACTCCTGAGGGCTTGACGGGTTTAGCCACCTAAATGTAACAGTCACGTCGGTTATATTCAATCCGGCACTGTTGCAAAGTTAGCGATGAGGCAGCCTTTTGTCTTATT